>CAMLFV010000102.1 GCA_946479395.1 uncultured Flavobacterium sp.
AATTAATGCGTGCCCAATAGAAACTTCTAACAAACCCGGAATATTCTGTTTAAAAAATTCGATATTATCCAAACTTAAATCGTGTCCGGCGTTTATTCCTAAACCTAATTCATTAGCTAATTCAGCAGCTTTAGTGTAAGGCTCAATCGCCTTTAAATTTCCTAAACCGTACTGGTGTGCAAAAGCTTCGGTGTATAATTCAATACGGTCGGTTCCTGTTTCTTTTGCACCTTCGATCATACTTAAAACCGGATCAACAAAAATAGAAGTTCTTATTCCGTTACGCTTGAATTCGGCAATCACCTCTTTTAAATAAGACTGATGTTTTACGGTATCCCAACCGGCGTTCGATGTAATGGCATCAACAGCATCGGGCACCAAAGTCACCTGTGTAGGCTTGCATTCTAACACGAGATTCATAAAATTATCCATCGGGTTTCCTTCAATATTATACTCGGTATGCACCACAGACGCCAAATCACGCGCATCCTGATAACGCACATGTCGTTCATCTGGTCGCGGATGCACCGTAACGCCTTGCGCACCAAAACGCTGAACATCGGCAGCAACCTTTAACAAATCGGGAACATTACCACCGCGTGCATTACGCAATGTGGCAATTTTATTGATATTTACAGATAATTTTGTCATTCTATATTTAATTTATCAACAAAAATACGAAGTAAATTGGGTACAAAACCGATTATTTTAATTATTTTGCAATGAATTTTACCGTTATGAAATCGATACAAAACCTGATTAAACACAAACCAAAGCCTTTTACTTTTGCTACGAAATTCAATGATATTGTTGAATTTATAGAAGACAGCGAATACAGTCATTTTCCGGTGCTGGAGCAGGATGTTTATGTAGGATCTATTGCCGCGTTGGATATTCAGCCGTCTGAAACCAAAACCGTGGGGGATTACCGCTATACTTTGCTGCCTTATTTTGTTAGGAAAGATGCCAGCTGGTTTGAAGTTTTAGAAAAGTTCGCACAGTTTGACTGTAATGTATTAGCGGTTTTAACCGAAAACAACCAATATATAGGATATTATTTTCAGGAAGATATACTGCCATTTTTAAACAGTACACCTTTTATGAAAGATGCCGGTTTAGCTGTTGTTGTTCAAAAACATTATTTAGATTACAGCATCAGCGAAATTGCGCAGATTGTAGAAACTAATAACTGTAAACTTTTGGGTGTTTTTGTATCTGAAATGAAAAACCAAACAGCACAAATCACTATAAAAGCATCGGCAGGAAACATCAATGAAATAATTCAGACATTTCGCCGTTTTGGTTATGAGATCATATCAGAGCACAATCAGGATTCCTATTTAAACGAATTAAAAGACCGTTCGGCTTATTTAGATAAATTTTTAAACATTTAACAAGGTATGAAGTTTGCCATTTACGCTCAGAATTACAAACCCAACTATAAAGAAATTATAGAAAAATTAGTCCGTGCGCTAAAAACGCACAACGCTAAAGTAATTTTTGAAAAAGAGTTTTACAAGCTTTTGGTAGAAAACAATGTTTTAAATTCTGAATACGATACGTTTTCATCGCACACCGATATTGATGACGATACCAAATTTTTTGTAAGTATCGGCGGTGATGGTACCTTGTTGCGTGCTGCAAATTTCGTTAAAAGCAAAAACATTCCTATTATAGGTGTAAATGCAGGCAGATTGGGTTTTCTGGCAAATGTTCAGCAGGAAGCCATTGGATTTTTAATTCCGCTTTTGTTTTCAAACCAATACACGTTGTCGCGTAGAACATTGTTACAATTGAACGGTCCAGATGAAGCAACTTCTAAATTCAATGTAAATTTTGCACTGAACGAAATTACGGTGACGCGTAAAAACTCTACATCGATGATTACAGTGGAAGCCTACATAAACAACGAATATTTGGCAACTTATTGGGCAGACGGAATTATTATTTCAACCCCAACAGGCAGCACGGGATACAACTTAAGTTGTGGCGGACCTATAATTACACCCGACAGTAATTGTTTGGTGATTACGCCTATTGCACCGCATAATTTAACTACCCGACCGTTAATTATTAATGACCGCAGTAAGATTAAAATGAAGGTTAGCAGCCGCGAAACGCAATTTTTATTATCGTTAGATTCTGAAACGGCTGCCATAAGCAACGATTCGGAAATAGAAATATCGTTAGCCAACCATACGGTAAATATGGTAGAATTTCCGTCGGTAACTTTTTTACGAACCCTACGCAGTAAATTATTGTGGGGAGAAGACAAAAGAAATTAAATAGTATTTCACAAAATACATCATAATTATAAAATATATTCGTTTACATTAGTATATTTGCAAATTAGTCATAAAATGAAAAGAAAACTTTTAACCATATTAACTATTTTAGGTGTTTGCACAACAGCTCAAAGTCAGATTCATGAACTTGGAGTAACTGTTGGCGCAACTAATTATATTGGTGACATTGGATCTACCAAATACATAAATCCTACCGATATGGGTTATGGTTTTCAATATCGTTGGAACAAAAGTGCAAGGCATTCATGGCGTGTAAACTACACCTATATGCCTATATCGGGCAAAGATTCAGATTCTGATATGCCTTTAAGACAAGCACGCGATCTTTCAACAAAAAATAATTTGAACGAATTGATGCTGGGTTTAGAATTCAACTTTTTTGAATTTGACCTGCACAACGACTGGTTTGCCTTTACACCTTACGTGCATACTGGAATTGCCGGTTTATCGTACAAAGAAACGTATTTTAACGAGTACGCAAAACAAATAGAAAAAGACACCGAATACGCCCTTGCCATACCGGTAACATTGGGCTTAAAAGCATTAATAAACAAAAAACTGGTTATTAGTGCCGAAGTTGGTGCACGTTATGCCTTTACCGACAATTTAGACGGAAGCAATCCTGCAAGTCCGTCAACCAACATTGTTGCGTTTGGCAATACAAATTCCAAAGACTGGTATGTTTTTTCCGGCATAAACATTTCGTACACCTTTGGTAAAAACCCTTGTTACTGTGCCCCAAGATAAAATGAAAGAAACTACACTTATTCCCGAAAAATTACCGCAACATCTGGCTATTATCATGGATGGTAACGGCAGATGGGCAAAACAAAAAGGTTTTTTAAGAACAATTGGTCACGAGAACGGTGCCACAGCAGTAAAACGTACCGTTGAACAATGTGCCCGTTTGGGAATTCCCTATTTAACTTTATACGCATTTTCTACCGAAAACTGGAACCGTCCGAAATTTGAAGTAGATATGTTGATGAAGTTATTGGTTAAAGCTTTAAGAAAAGAAGTAAAATCGCTTCACGAAAACAACATAAAATTAAACGCAATTGGTAATTTAGACCTTTTACCTTCATCAGTTCGCAAGGAATTAACAGAAGTTTTAGAAAAAACCAAAAACAACACGCGTTTAACACTTTCGCTTGCATTAAGCTACGGCTCTAGGAATGAACTACTTGAAGCCACTAAAGAGCTGTGTAACAAAGTTAAAAATAATATAATTTCAATAGATGCTATTGACGAATCGGTTATTAATAAGCATCTTTACACCCATAATTTACCAGACGTTGACTTATTAATAAGAACAAGCGGTGAACAACGTATAAGCAATTTTATGTTATGGCAGATAGCCTATGCAGAATTGTATTTTACCGAAGTTTTATGGCCCGATTTTTCTAACGAACACCTTCATCAGGCGTTAGAAACCTATCAGAACCGCGAACGTAGATATGGTAAAACAAGTGAACAAATCAATAAGTAATTTTTAAGGATAATGCATCGCAAAAAATTAAAATACCTTTTTCCATTATTAGTAAGCTTTGCTGCGGCAAACGCACAAGAGCAACCGGTAACACCACAAACCGGCAACAGTGATGCTGCACAAGAAACATTGATTCCCGAAACAGACCCGAATGCACCACGCAGATACCGTTTAGGAACCATTAAAGTAACAGGAAATTATCATTTTAACGAACTGACTATTTTTACCTATGCAGGTTTAGAAAAAGGTCAGGTAATAAATCTTCCGGGTGAAGAAATTTCCGATGCTATTAAAAAATTATGGAAAACAGGTTATTTCAGCGAAATCAACGTGTATGAATCATCTGTTGTAGGCGATGTTTTAAATCTTGAAATACACTTGAACGAATTACCGCGTTTAAAGAATGTGGAAATTACCGGTATTAAAAAAGCCAAAAAAGAAGAAATCTTAAAAGATTTGCAACTGGCTGTTCCGGCAACACAAACAACTGCTGGTAAACAAGATAAAAAAATTAAGATTACCGAAGGAAAAATCATCAACGACAACTTAATTTCTACCACTAAAAACTATCTTACCAACAAATATAGAAAAGACGGTTTTTACAACACAAAAGTTACGGTTGAAAGAAAGTTACACGACGATAAAAAAACGGCTGATTTAATTATTGATATTGACAAAGGCAGCAAGGTGCGTATATCTAAAATTAATTTTGAAGGAAATTCGCAACTTACCGATGCAAAATTACGCAAGGCAATGAAAAAGACCAAGCAAAAGAGTCCTTTAAATCCTATGCGTATTTTCTCTCCTTCTAAATTTATAGAAAACGAATACAAAACCGATCTTACAAATATTATTGATGCTTACAAAGAGAAAGGATACCGTGATGCCCGTATTATAGAGCAAAAGGCAACCTATAATCCTAAAAAGAATAATGTAGCCATTAATATCAATTTAGAAGAAGGTAAAAAATATTATATTGGAAACATCCGGTTTATTGGAAATTCCGAATATCCCGATCAATACCTTCGTAATCGTATTTTAGGTATTAAAAAGGGAGATGTTTACAATGGACCATTATTAGAAAAACGCGTTGTAGATCGAACAAATCCTGACGCAATAAATATTGAAAACGAGTATCAAAATTCAGGTTTCTTATGGTCTAAAATCGATTTGGTAGAAACAGCAACACGTAAGGATACCATTGATTTTGATATCCGTATTATGGAAGGTCCAATTGCTCGTTTTAACAACATCAGCGTTTCCGGTAACGACAAAACTCACGATTACATTATTTTACGCGAATTACGTACGCTTCCAGGACAAAAATGGAGAAAGGCGGATGTAGTAGAATCTGTTCGCCGTTTAGGAAGTATGGGTATTTTTGATGCTACTGCAATAACTCCTGAAGTAAAAAATGCCGATCCTGTAGACGGAACGGTTGATGTAGAATGGCAAGTTGTAGAAAACGGTCAGTCGCAGGTTGAAGTTCAAGGTGGATACGGTGGTGGTACTTTTATTGGTACATTGGCATTATCATTCAACAACTTTTCGGCACGTAATATCTTCAATAAAGAAGCATATACGCCGTTCCCAATGGGAGATGCACAAAAAATGTCGTTACGTTTGCAGGCAGCAACCTATTTTCAAACCTACAGTTTAAGTTTTTCTGAACCTTGGTTTGGTGGTCGCCGCCCTATTTCGTTATTCGGATCGTTATCATACACAAGTCAGAAATCATATAACTTCACAACAAGAGATATTGACCGCAGCCAAGGGTTAAACATTTCTACTGCAACAATTGGTATGGCAAAACGTTTGCTGGTACCAGATGATAACTTTACGCTATCACACTCGTTAAGTTTTCAATATTATGAGTTAAATAACTATTACTCTAATATGTTTGCTTTCAGTAATGGATCTTCAAAGAATTTAGCCTATACGGTAGAACTTTCTCGTGACAACCGTGGAGGTATTATGCCTGCTATTTATCCACAATCTGGAGCTTTTTTAAGTGTATCTGGTAAATTTACAGCTCCGTATTCTTTATTCAACAATGTTGATTACAAGAATTTAGAAAATATGGAAGAGTACAAGTACAGAACCACAAGTGTAATGACTCACCCGATTACAAAAGCTGATATTCCGATTGGTACTTATTTAGACGCCAACGATATGCCTGTTAGCGATTACCGTGATGCTAGAATTGATGAAGATAAATTAAACCAGAAAAAATTCAATTGGTTAGAGTATTACAAAATTAATTTTAAAGCAGATTGGTATACAACTATTGTTAACAAATTGGTTTTACGTACACAGGGACAGTTTGGTTTCTTGGGTGCTTATAATAACGACCGTGGAGCGATTCCTTTTGAGCGTTATTATTTAGGTGGAAGCGGAATGATGATGAATACGATGGATGGTAGAGAAAATGTTGCTTTACGTGGTTATACAGACAATTCTTTAACTCCTACAAGAGATGGAAGACAAATTGGTGGTACCGTGTACAATAAATTCTCTATAGAATTACGTTATCCTGTAGCATTAAAAGGACAAATGAGTGCGTATGTATTATCATTCTTCGATGCAGGTGCTACATATGAAGGCTTTGGTAACTACAATCCGTTTAAACTACAACGTGGTGCTGGTGCCGGTGTACGTGTACACATGCCAATGTTTGGTTTGTTAGGTATTGATTTTGGTTACGGATTTGATAAAGTTCCGGGTACAAACCAGATTGGTGGTTTTCAAACGCACTTTGTGTTAGGTCAGCAGTTTTAATGGCACACATTTTGAATAATTATTTTATATGAAAAAATTAGTTTCTATTTTACTTGTTTGCTTATGCAATTTTGGTTTTGCTCAAAAAGGTCGTATTGCTTATATCGATTCAGACTTTATTATGAGTAAAATGCCCGAGTATGAAGAAGCTAACAAAGAATTAAAGAAAAGAACTGCCGAGTGGGAATCTGTTATAGAACGTAAGAAAAAGGAAATTAAAGATTTAAAAGATCAATTGAATGTAGAACGTCCTTTACTTACCCAACAGTTAATTGATGAGAAAGAAGAAGACATTCAGATAATAGAAAAAGAGCTTTTAGATTTTCAACATGAAAAATTCGGCAAAGACGGATCTTACTTCAAGCAAAAATTAGATCTGGCTAAACCTTTACAAGATCAGATTTCAACCATTGTTGAAGAAATCGCTCGTAAAAAACGGTATTCATCTGTAATTGATAAATCAACAAGCAGCGAAACTGCACTTCTTTATGTGAATTCAGCCGACGAAATTTCTGATCAAGTAATTCGTAAGCTCGATCAAACCAGAAACAAAAGCAAACTATCTAAGAAAGAAGTTCAACAGCTTGAAATTGCTGAAAGACAAATTGAAGTTAAGGAACGCCAACGCAGCAAACGTGACGAGTTAGAAGAACGCCAACGTTTAATTGAAGAAGAAAAAGAAGAATTAGCAAAAACGCAAATTTCTAATCAGAATACAAACACGACACCGGAAGAATCGCCTGAAGAGAAACGCAGACGCGAACAGCAAGAAAAAATAGCTGCAGCAAAAGCCGAACGTGAGCGTATTAGGGAAGAAAAGCTAAAAGAGATTGAAAAGCGTAAAGCTGAAATTCTTAAAAAACAGGAAGAAGTTCGTTTAGCAAAAGAAAAAGCCCGTGAAGAAGCATTAAAAAACAGAGAAAATGCAGCTAACGGCAGAACACAGCAAACGTCGAGTACCAATTCCAAACCTTTGTCTGAACGTGCGCAACAAATAAAAGATCAGCAGGAACAAAGAAGAAAAGAAGCTGCTGACAAAAAGGCAAAAGCCTTGGAAGAACGCAAAAAAATGATCGAAGAACGTAAGAAAAAGATGGATGAAGACAGGCAAAAGCGTTTACAGGAGATTGAAGATCGCAAGAAAAATAAATAATAATTAAAAAAAAATACTACCTTCGCAAAGGTTTTATAAGTTGAATTAAATTAAAAATCGAAAATGAGAAAATTAAGAAATTTGTTTTTAGCAGCAATTGCAGTTGTTGGTTTTAATGTAACAGCACAAGCACAAGAAGTTGCACACATTAATGTTTCAGAATTAATCCCTTTAATGCCGGAATCGAAAACTGCTAAGACCGAATTAGAGAAATTGCAGGAGAAATACAAAAAAGAAATGGAAACAATGAGAACTGATTTTGATACAAAATTAAAGAAATATCAGGCAGAAGCTCCTACAGCAGGTGATGCAGTAAACGAAACTCGTGGTAAAGAAATGCAGGATATGGAGCAACGTATTCAACTATTCGTGCAAAATGCTCAACAAGAAATGGGTAAAAAAGAATTAGCTTTATCTGAACCTATTTTAACTAAAGCGCAACAAGCAATTCACAAAGTAGCTCGTGCTAAAGGTTATAAATACGTTTTAGATTCTACAATTGGTGCTGGAGTAATTTTAGCAGACGGACCAGATTTAATGGCAGATGTTAAGAAAGAATTAAAAATCAACTAATCTTTCTAAGATTAAATATCATAAAAACTACCTAAAATTTTAGGTAGTTTTTTTTTAAATTTGTTTTTATGAACAACACACAACCTATTGGTTTATTTGATTCGGGTATTGGAGGAACAACCATTTGGCGTTCCTTGCATAATTTACTTCCAAATGAAAACACACTGTTTATAGGCGACAGTAAAAATGCACCCTACGGGCAAAAAACAAAAGAGGAAATTATTCAGTTATCAAAAAAAAATGTGGAGTGGCTTTTAAATCACAACGCAAAAGCCATTATTGTTGCATGTAATACAGCAACCACCAATGCTATTTCTGAATTACGCAGTTCATACGATATTCCGATCATTGGGATTGAACCCGCAATAAAACCCGCTGCTGCTAATACAAAAACTGGTAAAGTTGGTGTTTTGGCTACGCAAGGAACCTTAAATAGTAAGAAATACGCCGAAGCGCAAAATTTGTATCCTACTATTGAATTTATAAACCAGATTGGTTTTAGAATTGTTCAGTTAATTGAAGATGGTCAGCTATATTCTGAAGAATTGGAATCGTTATTGCGTTCATATATTGATCCTATGATCGAAAAAGATATCGATTATTTGGTTTTAGGTTGTACGCACTACCCTTATCTGTTACCTATTTTAAATAAATTTATGCCTGAACATATAAATGTAATAGACTCTGGCGATGCTGTTGCCAAACACACTTATAAAATTTTAAAGGAAGCTAATTTACTTAAAACAGATAACCAGCCGGGATATGCTAAATTTTATACCAATAAAGACGAAGCAATACTGCAAAGCTTCATCGCCGATTTTGGTATTGCAGAAAAATTAGATTTTTAAAAGCCTACTTCTTTGTAAGCTTTATTTCTATAGTTCCATCGCCGTTCACTTTATCATAGGTTGTAATAGATGTTTCTACATCAAAAACACTAAGTTTTAAAGCTTCTTTTTTGGTTACTTCTTTCCCTTCAATTAATACTTTTTTTATTTTAGGATTGTTAATACTATTTTTAAATTCCTGTTCTAATTTATTGATAAAATCGGCACTTGCTTGATCACTGTTTTTTTGATCTTCAAGTTCTTTTAAAGCCTGTTTTTTCTTTTCTTCGGCTTCTAATCTTGCTTTCTCTTCTGCATCGCGTTTGGCTTTAGCTTCCGCTTCTAATCGTTCCTTTTCCTTGGCTAATTTCTTTGCTTTGGCTTCTGCTTCCAATCGAGCTTTTTCTTCGGCTTCTTTTTTGGCTTTAGCTTCGGCTTCTAATCGAGCTTTTTCTTCTGCTTCTTTCTTTGCTTTAGCTTCTGCTTCCAATCGAGCCTTTTCTTCTGCTTCTTTCTTTGCTTTAGCTTCTGCTTCCAATCGAGCCTTTTCTTCAGCTTCTTTCTTTGCTTTAGCATCCGCTTCCAATCGAGCCTTTTCTTCAGCTTCTTTCTTCGCTCTAGCCTCTGCTTCTAATCGAGCTTTTTCTTCTGCTTCTTTCTTTGCTTTAGCATCCGCTTCCAATCGAGCCTTTTCTTCAGCTTCTT
>CAMLFV010000103.1 GCA_946479395.1 uncultured Flavobacterium sp.
ACATAAGAAGTTTAAAGGCGGTTGATACTAAAAACAGCGGAAATAGCGTAAGTATAAGTATTTCTGATATTTTTGGATTTCATGCCATGGGAATGAAAACCGATGGTTCTGTTTTTTATATGGACAATTACACCAACGATTTAAACAACGTTATGGTGTACCAACGCAGTAGTTTAGAATTACCTAAAAATAATTTTACTTGTTTGGTTCCGGGCGATAATTTTGATGATGCTATTACTACATTTGAAACTCCGATACAAACTTTAAGTTTAGATAACAAACGCAGAACATACCGTTTAGCATTAGCGTGTACCATTGAATACGCTGCTTTTCATGTAACAAACGCCCCTGCAGGAACACCAAGTACCACGGTGGACCAGAAGAAAAACATTGTGTTAGCTGCAATGAATGTTACATTAACCCGTTTGAACCAGATTTTTGAACGTGAATTAAATGTTCATTTAAATTTAATTGCAAACAATAAGAATATTATTTTTATTACTTCTGATAACCTTGATAATGATGATGCTGGAAATTTAATAGATGATAGTCAAACTGTAATTGATAATGTTATTGGAACAGCTAATTATGATATAGGTCATACGTTTAGCACAGGTGGTGGTGGCTTGGCTAGTTTAGGATCTGTTTGTAGTTCATGGCAAAAAGCATCAGGAATTACAGGTTCTCCTTCACCAGTAGGCGATCCTTATGATGTTGATTATGTTGCCCATGAAATGGGGCATCAGTTTGGCGCAAATCATACTTTTAACAACTCTTGTCAATTTAATAGAAATAACAGCACCGCAGCAGAAACAGGTAGCGGTAGTACCATTATGTCTTATGCAGGTATTTGTCCTCCTAATGTTCAAAACAATGCCGAAGCTTACTATCATTATGTAAGTATTAGAGAAATGCAAACCTTTTTACTTTCTGCAACGTGTGCACAACAAACCACCGTTACCAATTCACCACCCATTGTTAACGCTTTAACAGCTAAAACAATCCCTTACGGAACACCTTTTATCTTAAGCACCACAGCAACTGATGCAAATAACGACCCGTTAACTTATACTTTTGAACAAGTTAATACGCAATTATCAGCGCAACCACCTATTGCAACTTCTACAACCGGTCCTGCTTTTAGATCGGTAGCCCCTAGCCCAAATAATTTCCGCTCGTTTCCAAATGTTGCAACTGTGTTAGACGGAACTACCAACAGTAATGGAATTGTTAGTAATGAATGGGAACGCTTGGCAACGGTAGGCAGAACTTATAGTTTTGTTGCAACAGTACGCGACAACAATGCAACAGGAGCACGCGTTGTTTATACACAGCCTGTAATTATTACAGTAGCAAATACAGGTCCGTTTGTAATTACAGCTCCAAACAACAACCCTAGTACTACCGAACCTGTTTGGTTTATGGGATCAAGTAAAACAATTACTTGGAATGTTGCCGGCACCACCGCAAATAACATAAACACAACTGATGTAAACATTTTGGTTTCGACAGATAACGGATTAACCTATTCAACATTAGCGGCTAATGTACCTAATAACGGAAGTGCAACAGTCACTATCCCAACCAATTTAACAAGTACGTATGATGCGCGAATTAAAATTGAAGCAGTAGGGAATATTTTTTATACCGTTTCTAAAAAATTCACTTTATGGGATCCAAATTTAAGTACAGAAAAAGTTACGTTAGATAATTTAAAGATTTACCCTAACCCTACAACAAACATTTTAAATATCGAATTTTCTACAACTGACATTAAAAAAGTGAAGTTTGATATTTTTGATTTAAACGGAAGATTGATTAAAACGGTTTCTCAAGAAAATTCCAACCAAGTAAACCAACAAATAAATGTTGAAAGCTTACAAACCGGAACATACATTTTGGTTATAAATACTGGTAAATACACCTCTACGCATAAGTTTATTAAAAAGTAGTTTTAATATTCATATATAAATAAAAGCAACCATTAAATTTGGTTGCTTTTATTGCTTTTAAACCTTGCCAAAGTTTAAAACTTTTGCAAGGTTGATTCTTAACTTTTGTACTTTACATTAATACAAATTACAATATACGTTATACAGAAAAAAACCTATTTCTTAACCAGCTTTTTAACTGCCGTACCTTCGTTGGTTTGTAAATGTAGCATATAGGTACCACTTGCCAAGTTTTCTACATTTAACTGAATTTCCGCTTGGCTACTAAATGTTTGCGTATTTAACTGTTTGCCTGCAATATCGTAAATAGTAACCTGTTGCACTTGCATATTTTCGCTGTTGGTAATGTTTACGACGTTTGTTGCCGGGTTAGGATATAAATTAAACTTTGCAGCTAATTGTTCGTTGGTGCTTAAACTTATAACCTCTGGCGGTACTGCATTTATTGCGGTAATTTTAATATTCTCATAACGGTTTCGACTATAAATTTGAGGCTCATTTACGCCCTTTGATGCAATCACGTCTATCTTAATATTTGATATAGGATAATCTTGTATTAAATTGGCTGACGTTTTGTGTTTTAAAAAATCGTTATTAGAAACTCTATTTAAAGAAGGTATATGATAATACGCTTTTTTGTTTGGGTAATCTAAATAGATAATAAATTTAACCCAGCTATTAAAAGGCAAATAAACATGCTGATTATTGCTAGAAACAGCATAAAACAGACCGTTTAATTTCGAAAAAGTCGTAACAGCCAAACTTTCAGGTGGATTTGTAAGAGAAGTTTGATCACCAATACTATATAATCTTATATGAGCATACCCCCCGCCGTTTGTTTGCATGGGACCTGTATAATAATCAATTTCAAACATTATTACATCGTTCCCGGCTACACGGTTAGCCATTAAAGTGTGTAAGTTTGTTTTCCACGCCTGAAGCGCCTCTCTATCTGTAAAACCAGTGCTTAGATCTAATACCTTGCCCCTGCCGGTTTCGTTTACAATGGTAAAAAAACTGTTTGCCTTTGTATAATCCGAATAAGTGTACCACCCCCATTGCCCGGATATTTTGCCGGTAACATCAGTTCCTAAATTACCTAAACTGTAATTGTCAAAATTATCAGTGTACAGAACCTGACTGTATATGCAGTTAAAACCTAATACAGTTATTAAAACCACTAAATACTTTTTCATAATTTATAATTTAAGTAAAGGCTGTATAAATACAGCCTTTAAATTTTCTACTAATGTACTCTTAAATGCACCGCAGAACGTTGCCAAAAAGTAGGTACGTCTTGCCAAATATCCATAGTTAGCGTTTTAATAACAGTACCACCGGTTATGGTATGTTCATGCTTAATAATACCCGCTGTATCAAAAACTAATTCATAAGAATTACATGCTACAGAGCTACCCGGAACATTACTATATTGTGTAGGTAGGATTGGAATTGCATTGGTAGGATTGTTGGTATAATAATGCAACTTAAAATTTCCAAAAGGTAAATTTCCTTGTAATTGTGCTGTTCCACCAGGTGTATCCATAACCGGATACCAATTTTTCCCTGATCCTTTAGGCAATGTTTGTATTTCGGGATGCAAAATGTACGTACCTACAAATGCAGCACCCTCAAAAACATCTACTTCGTAAAAAAACACTTTACCATAATCTCTTAATAAGTCTAATTCTGGTTGCTGTAAAGCTACAGTAGGAGTAAATCCATCAGCCCAAGCTGCCCAATTATATGGTGGAGGTGTACTGACATATCTAGGATCCGTTCCATTTGGCATAGGTAAATGGTCTTGCATATCTTCAATTCGCGCACCTTGCTGTGGTAGGAATGGTATAGTAATGGTTGCTTTTACAAGATTACCAACTTCTTGATTGGGTACATATAAATTAGGATAATTACCGCCACTAAGCAGAAAGGTGTTTCCTGTCGAATGATCAGTAAACGTCCCGTCGTTATCACCATCAAAATAGGCTAAACCTATCCACGCATGTACACGTATTGTATAAGGTGAAGAACTTTCTTCATCTATACCGTTGCTAATAACATACGATGGTTGCAGACCTTCAAAGCCATTTCTGTTATACCAAATATCCCAAGGAGAGAAATAATTTGTTGCAAGGTTGCTTATACCCCCTGTACCAAGATCCCCCGGATGTTGGTCATCAAAACTGTTGGTTTGGTATTGCGAACCGGTTTCTTCGTTTTGCATTTCAGCTTCCTGATACACATCTTCACTACACGCAGTAAGGGTTACTACCCCCCCCAGTAAAAAAAGTAATTTTTTCATAATGTTATAATTTTTAATTAACTGCACTGTAAATATAATAAAAATTTTAACATAATATTAAACAAAATAAAAAAAGACTAAAAATTAATTTAGCCTTTTGTATAGTAACAATTATTCTTCTTGTTTTTCGTTTATCTTGCGTTCCAGTTCTAACTGTAATTCTTCAATTACGGGGCGAACGGTGCTTTCTGGTAAATCAACAATGCGTATATACATTAAACCGTCAACCGAATTATTAAACAGTGGATCCACGTTAAAAGCCACTACCCGTGCGTTTTGTTTTATGTATTTTTTAATTAAAACCGGCAAACGCAATCCGCCTGGTTCTATTTCTTCAATCAGTTTGTCAAATTTATTCAAATCGGCTTCGGCTTCGTTAAAAACAAAATCTTTATCGGCATCTTTCAAACGTACTTTGTATTCTTGTTTAGCCTGAACATATTGCGCCACATACGGATCGTAAAAATGCGATTTCATAAACTCGATCATCAGCGATTTACTAAAATCCGAAAACTGGTTGCTGATACTTACCCCGCCAATTAAATATTTGTGTTCCGGGTAACGCAAGGTAGTGTGCACAATACCTTTCCACAACAAAAACAACGGCATTGGTTTTAGCTGGTATTCGCCAATAATAAAGGCGCGACCCATTTCTATTGATTGCTCCATCATACCGTGCAATTCCGACTCAAAACGGAACAATTCGGTTAAATAAAACCCGTTAATACCATGCTTTGCGTAAATATCTTTCCCAATTCCCATGCGGTACGCACCGGCAATACATTTGGCATCGTCGTCCCACAAAAACATGTGTTTATAGAATGTATCGTATTTATCTAAATCAATCGATTCATTGGTTCCTTCGCCTACGGCACGAAACGTAATTTCACGTAAACGACCAATTTCACGCAGAATATTCGGAATATTTGTGGCATCGGTTAAAAAAACTTCGTAGTTTTTACTTTGCAGCAAACGATCGTCGCCTTTACGTAAATGTTCAATTTCTTTCACCATTAAATCCTGAAGCACTGGGCGTTCGATTTCTTTTGGCGGAGGCGTTGGCAGTTTAAACGATGGTATTTTTATGTATTGTTTTTTATCGTCGTCTTTTGTGGTATTTGCCAGCAGATAGGTTTTCTGACGTAAAAATTTTCCAAAATTTTCTATTGATGCTCCATGCTCGTTCTGTTCGGCAACCGTGATTGGTTTTCCAATACGCACGCGAATTACGCGATCTTTCTGCGTTAATAATTCAGAAGGAAGCTTGGCTGTTTGTAACGTTGGACTAATTTTAGACAACATATAGAACAACTTGCTGTTTTTGGCATGAAAATAAATAGGTACAACCGGAACCTGTGCTTTTCTAATCAGTTTTAAAGCACCTTCTTCCCAAGGTTTATCTACAATTTTATTATCTTCTTCAAAATTTGATACTTCACCTGCCGGGAAAATTCCCAACGGTTTTCCGTCGCTTAAATGGCGTAAGGTTTCCTTTAATCCTAAAACACTTGATTTGGAATCTTTATGGTTTTCAAACGGATTAACCGGCATTACATAAGGCTTTAAAGGCTCAATTCTATGCAACAAAAAATTCGCGATGATACGATAATCAGGATCGCGTTCACGCATTAATTTCAACAGCAAAATACCGTCAATGCCTCCTAACGGATGATTCGATATGGTAATATATGGGCCTTGTTTAGGTAAGCGTTTTAATTCTTCGGGATCAATTTCAAATTCTATCTGAAATTCGTTTAAAATGGCATTTAAAAAAGTAACATCTTCTAAATGTTTGTTTCGGTCGTATATTTTGTTTAATTGTGATATTTTAAGCACTTTCATTAATAACCAACCAGAAAAAGTACCAATAAACCCGTACTTATCTAATTTTATTACACGCGCAATTTCTTTAGCGGTTACTAACCCCATTTAACTATTTTTTTGCAAAGATAACAATTCCTTTCACACCTGTTTAAAACCCATTTCATTATAATGCAGTTTTAATCTAAGGTTAAGGTTTTAAATATAATAAAATTTACTTTAGTTTTAATAAATTGTTAATAATATAATTTACATTTAAAAACAAAATAAGTCGTTAAATGTATTTTTCTTAAAAAACGAAATATGTATTTTTGACAAAACAACTACTTATAAATGAAAATTTTATCATACAACGTTAACGGAATTCGCGCTGCAATTACCAAAGGATTTTTAGATTGGTTGCAGGCTGCAAACCCCGATGTTATTTGTTTACAAGAAATTAAGGCAACACAGGATCAAATTCCGGTTTTAGAGATTACGGCTGCGGGCTATCCGTACCAATATTATTTTTCGGCAGAAAAAAAAGGCTACAGTGGCGTTGCCATTTTGTGCAAAAACGAACCCAAGCAGATTGTTTTTGGTACTGGAATTGATTATATGGATAAGGAAGGAAGAAACGTTCGGGTAGATTTTGACGATGTTTCGGTTATGTCTTTATACCTTCCTTCGGGCACAAATATTGATCGTTTAAGCCATAAATTTCAATACATGGCAGATTTTCAGAATTATATCAATGAATTGAAAAAAGAAGTTCCAAACTTGATTATTTGTGGCGATTACAACATTTGTCATCAGGCAATTGATATTCACGATCCTATTCGTAATGCAAAAGTTTCGGGCTTTTTACCAGAAGAACGCGAATGGCTGGATACTTTTATGAAGAACGGATTTTTAGATTCGTTCCGTATGTTGAATCCAGAACCGCATCATTACAGTTGGTGGAGCTACCGTGCAAACGCCCGTAACAACAACAAAGGCTGGAGAATTGATTATAATTTAATTGCAGAAAACATGAAAGATCGCATAAAACGTGCGTACATTCTGCCCGATGCAAAACATTCTGATCATTGCCCAGTTGCAATAGAAATTGATTAATAAAAACAACCGTTGGGTGTAATTAAATAAATAAAAATTAATCACATAGACGAATAGAATTATAACTAATTGTAAAAGATGGGATAGAAAATTATATTATTTTTCACATAGTTTGTGCTATGCGAAAATTAAAACATCAATCATAATCTTTTAAAAAAAAAGAAAAATCTATGTTTCTATGCGGCGGAAATAATTACAAAATAAGGGTTAATAAAAACATTTAGAAATATGAAAAAAATAGTATTGGCGGCTTGCTGCATACCACTTTTAACAAGCTGCGTTACCAGAAGATTATACAACGAATTAGACGCAAAATATAAAAACTGCGCTGAAGAATTAGAGCGTTTAACAGGCGAATCATCTGATTTAAAATCGCAGTCGTTTGATTTAGGAACAAAAAATCAATCACTACAAAGTCAGTTAGACGATGCTGTTGCCGAACGCGATAAATTAAAAGTTGCGTATGATCAATTGCAAAAAGAATACAGTAGTTTAGAGAAAAACAGCGACCAAGCCATCAAAGCAGAAATTGAACGTTTGAACAGTTTAAAGAAAGAATTAGACGGAAAATCGTCGCGTGTTGCCGAATTAGAAGGAAAGTTAGCTGCACAAGATAAAAACCTGCGTAATTTAAAAGAATCACTTTCTAAAGCTTTGTTTGAATTTGAAGGAAAAGGCTTAACGGTTGAACAGAAAAACGGAAAAGTTTATGTTTCAATGGAAAACAAATTGTTGTTTCCTTCAGGAAGTTGGACGGTGAGTAACGAAGGTAAAAATGCAGTGGAACAGTTGGCGGAAGTTTTGGCTAAAAATCCGGATATTGCTATTTTAATTGAAGGACACACCGATAACGATAAAATCATGGGTAATTTAGGTGGCGGTATCACCAATAACTGGGATCTGTCAACCAAACGTGCCACGGCAATCGTAAATATCATCGAACAAACCAACGGCATCGATAAAAAGAACCTTACGGCAGCCGGACGTAGTGAATTTGCTCCGGTTGCATCAAACAGTTCTGCAACAGGCAAGGCAAAAAACCGACGAATAGAAGTTATTTTAACGCCGAAATTAGACGAAATATCTAAATTATTAAACGACTTATAAAAGCAAAATCCCGAGGTAACATCCGGGATTTTTTTCAAATACATTTACATGAACGAATTACAAAGCACCTTTTATTCCTTTGGATACAATTTACTTAAAGAAGCCGGTTTAAGCAGTCAGGCATCGCATTACATCAACACTATTTTACTGCTCATTGCATTTTTTTTTATTTTATATGCGATTGATTATGTATTGCGCCGAATTTTAATGTTACTGCTTATAAAAACCATCAGAAGAAGCAAAACCCGTTTCGACGATTTTTTAATTCACAACAAAGTTTTAAAATACATTACGCATTTAATTCCGCTAATTATTGCAAAACAATCGTTACCGCTTATATTTACTGGTTTTCCGCAAATAACAAATGGTACTGTAAAGCTGGTAGATATTGCCATTATTATAACATTTACCCTTTTATTAAAGTCGATTTTTTATACGTTTAAAGATGTTTTAAACAGCCGCAAACGTTTTACAGATAAACCTTTAGACAGTTATTTTCAGGTAGTTGCCATTTTGCTTTATATTGTTTGCGCTATTTTGATTTTTTCTGAATTAACGGGCAAAGAACCTTACGGTTTACTAACAGCATTGGGTGCGGCATCGGCAATTGTTATTTTGGTTTTTAAGGATACCATTCTGGGATTTGTTGCAAGTATTCAGGTATCATCTAACGATATGGTACGTGTGGGCGATTGGATCGAAATGCCAAAATACGCAGCAGACGGAACCGTTTTAATGATTAATTTAAGTACCGTAAAAGTTCAAAATTTTGATAAAACCGTAACTACCATTCCTACTTACGCGTTAATTAGCGATTCGTTTAAGAATTATCGAACCATGGAAAAATCAGGTGGTCGCCGTATAAAAAGATCGTTAAATATTAAAATGGGATCAATCCGTTTTTTAAAAGAAGAGGAGATCGAAGATTTAAAACGAATTAAACTTTTAAAATCATATATTATTGAACGTCAGCAGGAAATAAATACCTATAACCTTAACCATGTTGACGACCCTACAATGCTGGTTAATGGTCGTAGAATGACTAACATTGGGTTGTTTCGCGAATATATAAAGCGTTATTTGCTTAATAATAGTAACATTCACAAGCAGTTTCACCTAATGGTTAGACATATGCAACCTACTGAACATGGATTGCCTATAGAAATTTACGCCTTTACAAACACCGTAGAATGGCCCAAATACGAAGGCATTATGGCAGATATTTTTGACCATATTTTAGCTGTAGTTCCTTATTTTAATCTTGAGCTTTTTGAGTTACCTAGTTCTACAGATATACACGATGTGCTTTTAGCAAACTTCAATGAAAACAAAAGCAACTTTAAGTAGGTTGCTTTTAAATTTAGATAATAAAATTTCATATAAACAAAACAA
>CAMLFV010000104.1 GCA_946479395.1 uncultured Flavobacterium sp.
TTTTGGTGTTGAATGTAAAATTCTGCAATGCTATTAAAAATTGATTTGAATTTAGGATTACTCATTTCAATTTCATCTTCCTGCAAACTCTAAAACACTTTTTCAAAAACCTTACGCTTTACACGAATCTTTTCTGAGTCAACTTTTTCATTTTCAATTTTGAATTGATACTCTTCAAATAACTCCTCATTATTTCCATAAAGTAATAAGATCTCTATTATTTTATATTCAAGTTCAGAAATTGAATCAACTTTTTCTTTCGTTTCTTCGGGAGTTGATTTTACAACTTCCATTTTTTTATCTTGAACGAATTTTTTGTTTGCCTCCTGCAGTTCTTTTTTACCGATCTGCGCCAAAGTACTAAACAAAACATCTTCTGAAATATCCATAATAGATGCACATTCCTGCACATAAACTTCACGCTGAATATGATCGGGCACTTTAGAAATAGAAACTACAATATCACGAATGACGTCGGCTTTTTTAATAGGATCATTTCCTGCATCTTTCATCAACAAATTCGCTTTAAACCGAATAAAATCGGTAGCGTTTTCTTTTAAATAATGCTGTAATTCGTCAATCGGAGTTTTTCGGGCAAAACTGTCTGGATCATCGCCATCGGGAAACGTACAAACACGCACATTCATTCCGGCTTCCAAGATCAGATCAATACCACGTAACGACGCACGCATTCCGGCAGCATCGCCATCAAACAAAACGGTAATATTTTTGGTTAATCGGTTAATCAAGCGGATTTGATCAGGTGTTAAAGCCGTTCCAGATGAAGCCACCACGTTTTTAATTCCTGCCTGATACATTTGAATCACATCGGTATAACCTTCTACCAAATAACAGTTGTCTTTGGATGCGATTTCTTGTTTTGAATGGAAAATTCCGTACAAAGCCTTGCTTTTATGATAGATATCGCTTTCGGGCGAATTCAGATATTTCGCAGCTTTTTTATCGTTCGTTAAAATACGTCCGCCAAAACCCAGCACACGCCCCGACATGCTTTCGATAGGAAACATAACGCGACCTTTAAAACGATCGAATTTTTTATTGTCTTTTACAATGGTCAATCCGGTTTTTTCAAGGAATTCTAATTTATAACCTTTCGCTAAAGCTTCGTTTGTAAAAGCATCCCATTGATCGGGCGAATAACCCAATTGAAACTTTTTAATGGTTTCTTCGGTAAAACCACGTTCTTTAAAGTACGAATGACCAATTGCCAAGCCTTCATCGGTTTTTAGCAATACATCGTGAAAATATTTTTTAGCGAATTCTGAAACTACAAACAAACTCTCGCGTTCGTTTAAGGCTTGTTTTTCTAAATCGGTTTGTTCGGTTTCTTCAATTTCGATCTGATATTTATTGGCAAGGTAACGCAACGCTTCGGGATACGAAAAATGTTCGTGTTCCATAATAAAGCTAATGGCATTACCGCCTTTGCCCGACGAGAAATCTTTCCAGATTTGTTTGGCAGGCGAAACCATAAACGACGGCGATTTTTCGTTCACAAAAGGGCTTAAACCTTTGTAATTACTGCCCGCTTTTTTAAGCTGCACAAAGTCGCCAATGACTTCTTCCACACGGGCTGCCTCAAAAATTGCGTCTATAGTTTCTTTTTTAATCATACTGCAAATATAAAGATTTGAGTAAAGATGAAAGAAAAGAAAATTAGATCTTATTTTTTTATAATTTTTTCTTGTTGAATTCCGTGGTTAGTGGTAATCTTTATGAGATAAATACCTGCTGAAAAGTTTTCCATTGGAACAATATTATTATTTTCCTTAAAAGAATCTTTTTTAATTAGTTGCCCAGAGTTATTATAAATTTCGTAGGATTTTAATTCGCTGCTGGTTTTTACATATAAATCACTATAAACAGGATTTGGATACAATGAAAGATTCTCATTTTTGTTAAATAGATCGCTTGATAAAGCACAATTTGAAGTTACAATAACAGAATTTGCAACAGCACTTTTAACAACAGTACCAAAAGGCGAATTAGGGTCATCTACACATATGCCTAATAAATTATCTAACGACTCAAGATGATAGGTTTGTAACCATATATTTTGGTTGTTGCCATTTTTTAGATTTATGTATTTTAGATTTGGATTATTTAAAAGACTAACATAAGTCAGGTTAGGATTATTACTCAGATCTATTGATTCATATAAATTATTACTACCTGAGAATTCTCTTAATTCGGGTAAATTTGATACGTCTATTTGAGAAATATAGTTATGAAAAATAGTAACTACTTGTAATTTTGGATTATTTTTAAAATCTATAGATTTTAAATTTCCTCGAGTTACTACGACTTCCTCTAATAACGGTAAATTTGATAGATCTATTCCATTTGTAAAATTATTATCACTGGCTCCAACAGATTTAAGTAATGGATTAACTTGTAAATTCAGGTTGGTAATTCCTGTATTACTAACGCTAATTCTTTCTAAAACTGGGTTTCCTGATGTGTCAACAGTTCCTACTGGGTTAGAAGCTACATAAAGAGTTTTTAATAAAGGATTTTGTGAAACATCTAGCGAGGTCAGATTATTTAAACTTAGATTTAAATTTAATAAAAGGCTATTTTGGGTAAGATCAATACTGTTTAATTTGTTGTAATAAAGACTTAAATCTTCTAGTAAAGGATTCAGAGTAGTGTTGAGTGTGGTTATTTTAGATTGTTGAATATTTACTTCCTTAAGTATAGGGGATCCTGTAATGTCTATTGTTAACAGTTCAGGAGAAGTAACACTTAATTTTTCTAATAAAGGTTTATTTGAGGTGTCTAAAATACTGAAATTACCAGTGACACTTATGCTAGATAATGAATTTAAACCTGTAATATTTACAACAGGCATGGTACCATGTAAATTTAGATTTGTTAATTGTGTGTTGGATGTTAAATTTACAGGTGCAGATACGGGATTGTTTCTAATAACAACAGATGTAACATTAGGCATTGATTCGATACCTGTTAAGTTAGTAATGTTAACATTTGTGGTTTCCATTACTAATGTAATGTTAAGTGCTTCTGTAAAAGAAATTTCACCATCATTGTTAGTGTCCAACCATGGTTTTATAAAAATTTGTTTAAAATTGGGGTCACTAAAAACAACATTTTGGGAAAAAGCACAGTTAGTTATTAAAATAAAAATGATTAAAAAGTAGAGTTGTTTCATAATTCATGATTTTTGTTATCTAACAAATATACCTTTTTTTTGTTAATATTTTAAGTTTTTCTAAAAAAAACCCCGACAGAGTTCAAAACTCTGTCGGGGTTTATAAGTTATATAAATAATCGTTATTTCGTACTACAGCTGCTTTCGCATTCTTGAGTTACAATTGGTAAGTTGGTTTCTTTAATTTTACCAAAACCGCCAATTACATCAATCATATTATGGAAACCGCGTGCTTTTAAAATAGATGCTGCGATCATAGATCGGTAACCGCCTGCACAATGTAAGTAGGTTGTTTTCTGCGATGGAAAATCACTAACATGGTCGTTAATAAAATCTAACGGAAGGTTTGGTACATTGGCAATATGTGCCGAACTGTATTCGCCCGGTTTACGAACATCAATAACTGATTCTTCGCCGTTATTCATCAAAGCCTCTAATTCATTTGCTGTAATTCTACCAATAGAAGCGGTTTCTAAACCGGCATCAATCCAAGCTTGCATTCCGCCTGCCAAATATCCCAAGGTATTATCATAACCAACACGAGCCAAACGCGTAATGGTTTCTTGCTCACGACCTTCGGGAGTTACCAAAACAATTGGTTGGTTAATATCGGTAATCAACGATCCAACCCAAGGAGCAAATCCACCATCAATCCCAATAAAAATAGCGTTAGGTATATGTGCTTTTCCAAAACTGTCGGCATCGCGCACATCTAAAATCAAAGCATCGTCTGCAGCTTGTTTAAATTCTGCCGGTGTAAATGCCTTGTTTTTTTCTATAATGGTATCAATAGCTTCGTAGCCGTTTTTGTTCAATCGAACATTTTCAGGGAAATAAATTGGTGGTGGTAATAATCCATCAGTCACTTCTTTAACAAACTCAGCTTCGGTCATATCGGCACGCAATGCGTAATTGGTGCGCTTTTGTTCGCCCAAAGTTCCTACCGTTTCTTTGCTTAAATTTTTACCACAAGCCGATCCTGCACCATGCGCCGGATAAACAATCACCTCATCTGCCAACGGCATAATTTTGGTGCGTAAGCTGTGAAATAAGGTTGCAGCCAACTGTTCTTGTGTCATACTTGCTGCTTTTTGAGCCAAATCGGGTCTGCCTACATCGCCCAAAAACAACGTATCGCCACTAAAAATAGCATGGTCTTTACCGTTTTCGTCGCGCAACAAATAGGTGGTACTTTCCATGGTGTGCCCAGGTGTATGTAACGCAATAATGGTTAGGTTTCCAATTTTAAATGCTTCGCCATCGGTAGCAATATGCGCCTTAAAAGTAGGTTCTGCAGTTGGTCCGTAAATAATTGGTGCGCCTGTTTTTTGCGAAAGTGTTACGTGCCCACTTACAAAATCGGCATGAAAATGTGTTTCGAAAATATATTTTATGGTTGCGTTGTTTGCTTGTGCTTTATCAATATATTGTTGAACTTCTCTTAAAGGATCAATAATGGCAACTTCGCCCTCGTTTTCAATATAATAAGCCCCTTGAGCCAAACATCCGGTATAAATTTGTTCTATCTTCATAATTTAAATGATAAACATTCTTAATTGCAAAAGTACTAATTTCTTTGTTGTTGAATATGACACTTGTCATACCGTATTAAAACAGTTCTTTAAACATAATATACAGCGACATGATTAGTATAAACCAGCCGAAAATTATGCGTAAATTTCCGTCGATAATTCTTTTTGACAGTCGATTTCCTATAAATAATCCCAATATCGATATAGCCGAAAATGATAATACCAAAACCCAGTCAATGGAATGTTGCATTAAATCGCCCGTGAAACCTATCAAACATTGAATGGCTATAATGGTTAACGATGTTCCTATTGCCTGTTTCATGGGTAGATTGGCAAAAAATACCAAAACCGGAATGATTAAAAATCCGCCGCCTGCACCAACCAGTCCCGAAACGGTTCCAATCAGTAAACCTTGTGTGATTAGTGGTGTTGCCGATGTTACGATTTGATTTGATGCAAGATTTTTCTGCCGTGGTTTTTTGATCATTTTTGACGATGCCGCAAACATTACAATGGAGAAAACCAACATAATTAATTTCGATTTTGAAATACTTACGTTATTACTCAGCGTAAAGGCATCGGGCAATAAAGGCAATAATTGTGATCGTGTAAAGAATACTGCTAATAACGACGGAATTCCAAAAAGCAATACTATTTTAAAGTTTACATTTTTATCGAGCGTGTTTTTAATACTACCAACTGCCGATGTGCTTCCCACAATAAAAAGCGAGTAAGCCGTAGCAATTAAAGGATCAATACCTACAACATACACCAAAATAGGCACCGTTAAGATTGATCCGCCACTGCCAATCAACCCCAATGTTACCCCAATGAACAAGGCAAGTATCAACCCGATATAAAAATGTATGTCGTGCATATATAATTTAAGACCTTGCAAATTACGATAATATCATTGCTTAACAAAGCTAAAATTTCAGTGATTTTTCATAAAATATCTTGTTACCTTTGGGTATATTTTGCCGATTATGAAAATTGAAACAAGCGTTTTAAGCGACGTTTTACACACTATTACTCCCGTAACGAAAAAAGAACTGAATGTTTTAGATATTTCTATTGATTCCCGATCGTTGCGAAATACAGAAAACACGCTGTTTTTTACTTTAAAAGGAAACAATCACAATGCACATGATTTTTTGAATGATTTATATGCAAAAGGCGTGCGTTACTTTGTGGTTTCGCAAAATGTTTCGTTGCCTGCCGATGCCGTTGTTTTTAAGGTTGATGATACGTTGCGGGCTTTACAGCGTTTCGTGGCTTTTTACAGAAAAAAATATACGTTTCCGGTTATTGGAATCACGGGCAGTAACGGAAAAACCATTGTAAAAGAGTGGTTAAATCAGTTGCTTTTGCCTTTTTACAACATCATTAAAAGTCCGAAAAGTTACAATTCGCAAGTAGGTGTACCGCTTTCGGTTATCGCAATTAACGATGAACATGATTTAGGAATTTTTGAAGCAGGAATATCGCAACCTAACGAAATGGATTTTTTGGAAGAAGTAATTCAGCCAACTATAGGCATTTTAACCAACATTGGACCGGCACATAACGAAGGTTTTTCTACCAAAGAAGAAAAATTACAAGAAAAAATAAAGCTTTTTAAAAATGCTCATGTTCTAATCAGCGAAAAGACCGATTTAATTGCAGCAAGCAAATCCGAAAAAGTAAAATGGTTCACGTGGAGTTTCAACCAAACTGCCAATGTTCAGTTTAAAAAGATCGATACTGTTTTAAAAGTAAACTTTGAAAATACCGAATTTTCTGTCGATCTGCCATTTACCGATTTAGCTTCGGTAGAAAATATTGCAACTTGTATTACAACGTTATTGTTTTTAAAAGTCGATACAAATTATATTGTTGACGCAATTCCGCAACTGCAAACCGTACAAATGCGACTGCAGGTAAAAAAAGGAATTAACGATTGTTTGTTGATTGACGATAGTTACAGCAGCGATTACCAGTCGTTAAAAATTGCGCTCGATTTTCTGGAACAACAAAAAACGCATCAGCAAAAAACCGTTATTTTATCAGATATTTTTCAAAGCGGATTTACGCCAGAAGTGTTGTATCAAAAGGTAGCTCAACTTCTAAATCAAAATCATGTCACGCGCGTAATTGGTATCGGTAATAAAATCGGATCGCACTTAACAAATGTTCCGCAGTTTCAGAGTTATCCTGATACCGAAACGTTCTTGAACGATTTTAATTTAAGATCTTTCCGTAGCGAAACCATTCTAATTAAAGGATCGCGCAGTTTTCAGTTCGAAAAAATTGTTGCCGAATTAGAAGAAAAAACACACGAAACCGTTTTAGAAATCAATTTAGATGCCATTAGTCATAACCTGAATTTCTATAAATCAAAACTAAAACCAACCACCAAAGTTATGGTAATGGTTAAAGCTTTTGGATACGGAAACGGCAGCTACGAAATTGCAAAATTGCTGGCGCATCATCAGATATCGTATTTAGGCGTTGCGTTTGCCGATGAAGGTGTGGAACTTCGAAAAGCCGGAATTAAAATTCCTATTGTAGTAATGAACCCTGAAAATTCGGCGTTTTCTACCATGATTGCTTATAATTTAGAACCCGAAATTTATAATATCGAGGAGCTGAATACTTTTTTGCAGATCGCAGAAAATCAGAATTTATATAATTATCCTATCCATTTAAAACTGAACACGGGCATGAACCGTTTAGGTTTTGTAGAAAAAGATTTCGATAGTTTGATTAATCTGTTAAAACAAACGAATCTGGTGGAAGTTGCAAGTATGTTTTCACATTTGGCAACCAGCGATATGCCCGAAGAACGAGAATTTACCTTACAACAGATTCAATTATTTCAAAAATGGGCTAATTATATAAAAAGTGAGTTGAATATCAATCCGGTTTTACACATTTTAAACACGTCGGGTATTTATAATTTTGGCGAATATCAAATGGATATGGTTCGCGTGGGAATTGGTTTATATGGAGTAGGGAACGATGCAAACGAAGATGCGCAACTACAAAATGTAGCGACATTAAAAACGGTTGTTTTACAAATTAACGATGTTGAAAAAGATGCTACAGTTGGTTATGGTCGCCGATTTAAAGCGGAACGAAAAAGCAAAATCGCAACGATTGCTATTGGTTATGCTGATGGTATCCGCAGAAGTTACGGTAGCGGAAAAGGCTATGTTTTAGTAAATAATCAAAAAGCGTTTATCGCCGGAACAGTCTGTATGGATATGTTAATGATTGATGTTACCGATATTGACGTGAAGATTGGCGATGAGGTGATTGTGTTTGGAAACGATTTGCGAATTACAGAAATTGCTAAAATCTGGGAAACCATTCCTTATGAAGTTATGACGTCGATTTCGCAACGTGTGAAACGAATTTTTTATAAAGAGTAAATTTTGTTAACATAAAATTGTATTTTAGTAGTAAGTAAAATAAAAAATAAAATTGTTATGGGATTTTTAAAAGAATTTAAAGAATTTGCTGTAAAAGGCAACGTAATCGACCTTGCTGTGGGGGTTGTAATTGGTGGTGCATTTGGTAAAATTGTAACATCGTTAGTAGAAGATATTATTACTCCTGCTATTTTAACGCCTGCATTAAAAGCGGCTAACCTTCAAAATTTATCAGAATTGGTTGTTCCGGGAACGGCAATTAAGTACGGTAACTTTTTATCGGCTGCCCTTTCATTCTTGATTGTAGCATTCGCTTTGTTTATTATGATTAAAGGAATCAACCGTTTAAAACGCAAAGAAGAACCTGCACCTGCTGCACCTGCTGGTCCAACGCAAGAGCAACTTTTAGCAGAAATTCGCGATTTGTTAAGAAAACAACAATAACAAAAAGCCCAATCTTAAAGATTGGGCTTTTTTTAAAGGGCAATTAGTTATCTTGTTTTATAATTTAGAAAAGTAATACCATGAAAAAAACAATCATGCTTCTTTTAAGCCTTTGCAGCTTGTATGCAATGGCTCAGGAAAAATACGAAGCTTTTCAATACGAAGACAAATTCGGTGTAGTAGAAATTAACAAACTAAATGAATTTATCGGACCAACTTATAGTGATCGAAACTCTTATTTCGATCCGATTACTTTAATAAATGGTATCGATTATACTTTTATTGATCGTGTTTCTGGAAAAGCAGAAACTTATATAACTACAAACCAAGAATTACGTTTTAACGGTAATTATTACAAGCATTTTTATAAAGAGGATAAGAGTGTTTTTATTCCAAGAGATGCCAAAATCAAAATTTCGTTTAATAAGAAATACCGTGAAGCAATTGGAGCTGGCGGCAATTTATTAGTGAAACATGATGGATTGTTTGAGGTTTACGCGAAACCTAATTTTAAAACTCCGAAAGTAAAAGACATTAAAGCTAAAAAGATTTATAAAGATTTTGTTTTCCGCAAAAGAACACAAAAAGAAGAATATCTGACAATTTATTACGGTAACGATGCCATTTATGTTTATGATAGAAATTATAAACTTTTGAAAGAGTATCCATCGGACACAGAATATGAATCAAGAATGTTTAAAGCGATTTCGGGTGAATTTACCAAAGTAGAAAAAGAAGAATATCCACCTGCCATGGCACTAATGCCCGAATATTTTAGTGTTGATAATACAGATGGCTATACAATTTTTACATCGAATGAATTTCAAAAACCGTTTCAAATAAGAGGAAATTATCGAAACCATGTTATTTACGGGGAAAAAGAATGGATTATTCTTATTAATAAAGAAACCAATAAAAGATATTCGTTTAGAATAGATTTTGAAAAGAAACGCTTTCTGTTACCAAAAAAATATCAAGAAATATTAGATCAGAACTCAATAAGTAAAGTTAAGAATCTTAT
>CAMLFV010000105.1 GCA_946479395.1 uncultured Flavobacterium sp.
AACTACCTCATAAGGTTCCTTAGCTTCCTCCATAAAACGGCGCATACGCACAACCAGCTCCATGTCTTCCCCTACGGTAGCTGTATCATACCCCCCACACTTCAAAACTATTTCCCTGTCAAAAGCCCCAAAAGCTCCCGATATAAGAATAAGCCCCGACGCGCGTGACCATGCCATACGGCCCAAAACAAAAGCCCTGATATATTCTAACGCCTGTGCCCTGCCCAATCGTGATTTTGGAAGGTTAACACTTACTACTTTACCGTTTTCTATCTTACAGTTGTTAGCCAGCCGTATTACACCACCACAGGCAATTAATCTTTTATCGGTCTGCTCCAAGAAAGGTTTTGCAAGTTTTAAGATAGCATCCTGTTCCAAAATACAGTCCACATCAATACAAACCATGTATTCTCCGGAAGACACATTGATACCAACATTTAAAGCATCAGCCTTTCCGCCATTTTCCTTATCAACCACCAACAGTTTTTTAAACGCCGGGTTTTTACTTTTATAAATTCCCTTTATCGGTTTTGTTTCAATTGTTCCCTGTACAAAAAACGATACACGTTCCAAATCGTATGCGGCAATCAGTTTGGTGATCGAATCGTCTTTACTTCCGTCGTTAACGATAATGATTTCCAAATTGTGATAATAGAGTGACAATAATGAACGAACATTGTCAACAATAGTCAGCCCTTCGTTATAAGCAGGAGCTATAAGACTGAATGTAGGTGCGTTGGGATTTGATGCTATAATACCATAATCGGTAAACGTATTTTCATTTTTATAGCGTCTTACCGCTCCAAATGCATAAATACCTATCCACGAATAAACCAGAAAAACTGCTGCAGAATATAGTAAGAACAGCCAAATAACAATTATATATACAGTGTGGGCAAAGTCAATCATATCTTCTGCTGTAATACGTGTTTAACAATTTCCCTTATTTGTTCCGATACAGCTTTACTGTGAGCAGTTTCTTTTAAACTTTCAGAAAACCCTAATGCCAGTAACGCTTTTGCCGCTTCTATCTTTAAAGCAACAATAGGCTGATTGTTTAATTGCGTCATAAAAAAATCATAATAGCGCTTGTCATTAGAATACTTCATCGCGCGCAGTATTGCAAGTTGAACCTTTACAGGCTGCAATGGATACGCTTCCATAAAGTCATCCTTTGTACGATCGTTTTCAAGAACCTGCAGTGTTAACACTGCATTTAGTCGAACTTTTTCAGATGCATGGTACAGCAAACCTTTAACCTGATCATAGAGTGCCAGCATCTGAAATTTTTGAATCAGTTTCAACGTAAAAATCACAACTGATAAATTACTGCTTTTAAGCCATAGCTCAACAGATAAACCGGTATCGTTTGGAATCATTTGCAGAGATCCCAACAGTCGCAATTGCTGCCAATCTGAGAGTGCAGTATCCAGCGTATTTAGAAAAGCCAAACCGCTAAAACCTTTGAACACAACCATTGCGTACTGTGCTTCATTATAGACTTGTGCAGCCGGATGCGTCAGATATTTTTCTACTTGCGGCAGGCTGTCGGTCATCTTCATCACGGTAACTTCCTGAATACCGCCCGCAATTATGTAAGGTTTGGTACTATTTAAATTTTGAACAGCCTCTTTATTCAGTTCATAATTAACAAAAAGCAGTTGAATTTCATCCTGAGCCACTCCTGAGAATTTTTTCTTTGACGATACCAGTTTTTTCAACAGCAGATTCCTGAATGAACCTTCTTGAGAATGACTGTGAAAGAATTCACTTTCCGGAACTTCTTCTTCTTCTGAAAATACGATGGCGCTGCTTACCCTTGAATCAATCAAAGATTCCCAACCGCGCTTGTTTTTCAGTGATTTGTACTGGTAGAAACCGTAAAACAATACCGCGCACATCATTATCAGAATAAGTACAAGCACCGATAAAAAAATGAGTACCAGGTCATGGATCAAAATACTTAAATGTACTGTTCCCATCCGTTATTTATTTTTGAGCCATAAGACGTTTTATACGCAATATCAGTTCGGTTGGGCTGAAAGGTTTTACCATAAAATCTGCCGCTCCCAGATTAAATGCATCTAAGACAACTTCTTCCTGACCAAGCCCTGAAAGCATTATAACCGGAATATCTTTACCAAATGCTTTAATTGCCGACAATATTTCGGTACCTGAAGCGAAAGGCATCATAATATCTGATATAACCAGATCAATATCGGTCACCTTAACCAGATCGATCGCTTCTTTACCGTTGCGTGCTATCAGCACTTCGTATCCTTCCTTTTTAAGTTTATGTTCTACAGTTTTCAATATCAGTTCGTCGTCTTCAGCTATTAAAATCACCATATCTTTACTTTTTTAACATTTGTTGGAAAATTTCTATTCCCTTATTAATTTCACTTGTTATTTCCTGTTCCATGGTAAACAAGTCAGGATTCGATTCTATCTCTTGTTCCCAGAAGGCAGCCCTTTCTGTTAATTTCACCAGTCCCGATGTGCCCGCAGTTCCCTTAAGCTTATGAAGAAAACCTTTTGCTGTGGTACTTTCGTAATCGGAAATAATTTTTTGCAGCTCTTCTTTTGCATTGGTAAGCTCTTGTATGACTAAATTTATAAAGAATCCTTTAAACTCTTCGTCATCGCCTAACTGCTCTTCGATCATTTTTTGATCCAAATAATCTGTATCATCAATATTCGAATCCCAAGTTATGCTTTCGTCGGCAGCAATATTTTTTTTAATTACAGCGAACAATTCAGCCTGCCTGATAGGTTTTGGAAGAAAATCGGACATCCCTGCCAACAAGCAGCGCTCTTTCTCGCCTACAGAATTACCGGCACTAATCCCTATAACCGGCACATCCTTATAATCAGGAAGCATTCGGATCGATCTTGTAGCTTCAATACCGTCCATCACCGGCATCTGCACGTCCATTAAAATTAAATCGAAAACGGTTTCAGTACATTTCAATAATGCCTGCTGACCGTCGCTAACTTCTGTTAAGGCTGCGCTGGGTGCGATAAGCTGCATCATTTTGTTGTTAAGCGCCCTGTTTACCGGATTATCGTCTGCCAAAAGTACTGTCATTGGTTGTGCTATTACCAATTCTTCTTCAGAAACTGCCCTATCTTTCTTAGCGGTGTGCTGTTTAGAATCTTTTACGGCATATTTAAGGGTTCTGTAAAGCTCGTCTGACTTGATTGGTTTTAACAGACAGTATGATTTTTCATCTTTTCTAAACGCCGATATGTATTCGTTCTCTTCAGATGAAGTATGCAATACAATGAGCGGAATCATCTGTTCCTGAATTTTAAACAATTCCTTTATTTTTTCAATTGTTTCCAGTCCCGATAATACCGGCATGTGATAATCCATCAGGATCATATCGAACCGTTCGCCGTTCATTAAAAGCTGGATCGCTTCCAGTCCGTTTGCCGCTGCCTCAGATTTAATGTTCTTATATGCCAGCATGTGCTGTAAAATGGTACGGTTGTTCTGGTTGTCGTCTACCACCAGCACCCTGCCTATTTCTGACATATCAACGTCATCTTCCTGCAGATCTTCCTTATCATACGGAACCTCGATATCAAAATAAAACACAGATCCTTTTTCCATTTCGCTTTCAAGCATAAGTTTTGTACCCATGTACTTAAGCAGGTTGTTGGAGATTGTTAATCCAAGACCGGTTCCGCCATATTTTTTACTTACAGAACTGTCTTCCTGCGTAAAGGCATCAAAAATGCGCTTTTGCTTTTCGTGCGGAATACCTATTCCCGTATCCCTTACAGAGAAACGCAATGTTATATTTTTATCGTCTTGTTTTAACCTGCTTACAGCAAACTCTATTTCTCCCACTTCGGTAAACTTTACCGCATTACCCAACAGGTTTATCAGCACCTGCTTAATGCGGGCTTCATCAATCCAAATGGTTTTGGGAAGCCCCTGTTGTATATTCAGCAGCAATTCCAAATCTTTGCTTTGTGCCTGGTACAGAATGATGTTTACCACATGGTTTGCCAAATCGTACACATTGTAACGGTCTATAAACAACTCCAGCTTACCCGATTCTATTTTAGAAAAATCTAAAATATCGTTTATAATGCTTAGCAGGCTGTTACCCGAATCGCTGATATAGTTAAGATACTGTTTCTGCATCTCTGTTAAAGGCGTTTTAAGCAACAGATCAGAAAAACCGATGACACCGTTAAGCGGTGTGCGTATCTCATGGCTCATATTGGCAAGAAATTCAGACTTAGCCTTGCTTGCAAGATCTGCCAACCGTTTTGCATCTTTTAATTCCTGGTTTGTTTTTACAGAATTTGTGATATTCTGGGTTGATATCACCACACCACCAATTCTTCCATCTGAAAAATGCCATGGAATCACCTCCCAGTTAAAATGCTGCGGCGAAGATACGCCCGGTATTTCGAACAGCTGGTTCTCATTTTTGTACGCCTGCCCTTGAAGAGCTTTCGCATAAATAGCCTTTCTTTCATCGGGAATATTCGGGTGTATATCAAACAAGTTTTTCCCGATGATATCGGATCTGTTGTCATGAAACTCCTGCAGCCACCTTTTGCTTACCGATATATAATTTAAGTTATTGTCTAGCATTGCCACTGCAGCCGGCACGTAATTTACGAATGACCGCAACATAGCTTCCTTCTTTTCCAGTTCCAAAAATATTTTCTTGGTTTGATCGATATCCTGAATAATACCAAATACCTTTACGCATACTCCTTCTTGAAATTCGGGAACTCCTTTAACCCGCACCCATATCACTGAACCATCGAATCTTTTCAGCCTTAACTCTTCGTCGTAAGGAAGCCCTTTTTCTACAGCTTGTGCAAACAGCTGCTCTATTTTTGGTTTGCTTTTTTCTTCAAAGAATGCTATAGCACTATCGAGATCGGGAACATAATTGTTTGGAACCCTGTGAATTCTTTTGGTAGATTCAGACCAGAATAACTTATTGGTTTTTAGGTTTACTTCCCAACCGCCTACACTGGCTACTTTGTTCGTTTGCTCCAGAATCTTCTGGGTATAGATCAGGTCCGTCTCCAGCTGTATACGCTCGGTCATGTTCAATGCCGTACTTACCACATACTGTTTACCGTTCTCGTCGGTTTCCAGCATACTGTTATACATCCAGTAAATATCTTTTCCGGTTTTGGTACGCAATATCATGGTTCCGGTATCTTCCCCTTTCTCGATGATACGCTGCAAATAATCGTTCAAATTTTCAAGACGCTCTGGCGGTACCAGTTGCTGTAATGATAAATTATTTACATCTTCTTTTGTAAAATCAAGTAATTCCCTTCCTTTCTCATTTACTGCTAGAATCTTCCCGTTTAAGTCGTGCATGCTCATAAGTCCGATCGCATTTTCAAAGAAATTTCTAAAACGGCGTTCTGAACTTTCCAATTTACTGCGTTCTTCCATCTCTTGGGTAATATTGCGGCCAAAACCTATTATTTCGGTCTTTTGCTGGTTGGGCTTAAAAAACCACTCTACAACCACTTCTTCCTGGCTGTTAATAGTCGTTACAGTTGTAGTTGTAAACCCTTCGGAATCAGACTCCAGACCGTTCAATTTCTGCTGTAGGTAAGCAGAGCTGTCAACAACCTCTGTAAATCGTAAGTGAATAAGTGCTGCTTTTTCTTTATGGAACAAAGCTTCCAATGCAGGGTTCACATCTTTAAACACCAAATCATTGGTTAATACACAAATAAGGTTGTTGGTAACATTAAAAACCTCCGAAAAATATTCGGCCTGCGCGTGCTCCCTTCTGCGAAGCAAGGTTTTTGTAACTGCCTTTCCAAGGTTTTTTAAAGATTCAACCTGCTTGTCTGAAAGTGATTTAGGGGCAAAATCTACCACACAGATGGTTGCCAGCACCAGTCCGTTTTGGTCAAATATCGGAACTCCCGCATAGAACCTTATATTGCCCTCAATGATCATACTTTTAGCTGATGTTCTTTCATCTGCAAAGGTATCTTCAATAATAAGCACGTCCTGGCTCATAATGGTGTACTGGCACACCGTTTCACGACGCGGAACAATATCCACATCCATCCCCACACAGCTTTGAATACGCTGGTGATCGGCCTCCATTACCCCTATGATCGCTACAGGGCAGTCGGTTATCAAACATGCTGCTTCGGCAAAAATATCCAGTTCGGGATCTTTTTGCAGGTTCAATAATTCATGAAGCCTTAAGCTTTCAAGCCTTTGTTCTTCATTATGCGGCACAGGGTGTGTAGTCATATCGCTTACAATTAACGTCTCCCATGAAAAGCGGGATATCTATTGTAAAGTTAGATATTTTTTAACTACCTAAAAAATTATTTTGAGTAGGGGTTGTCATTTTAAACGGCATGAAATGGAGTGAAAGATCTCTTTCAAAATTCTTAATTTCATCTCTTTCAGTGAACCTTACGGCTTGGTGCCCAAAAGAAAAAAAAGTAATCGGCTTCACTTCTCGCGGTAAATTACCTTTTTAACAACTAAATCAAATAAACCTAGAATTCCGTTCTCAAATGCAAAAGAATGTGCAGCATTCATGAGAACAAAAGCAAAATAGATATGCTCGATTAAACCGTTCGGGTGATTTTGTACCACAGATTCACAGATTACGAGATTTATTAATCTGATACCGGGTGTTGGGTGTCTGGTGATGGGTGTGCCTTCGAGAACCTCAGGCACCGTTCGAGAATATTTCAACAGGCTCAATAACCGTGCTTCGATAGTTCGACGGGCTCAATAACCATGCTTCGGCGGCTCAGCAATCGTGAACTCAGCAACCGCCTCAGGCACCGTTCGAAACATAACCTTACGGGTATATAGCCACCCTCAAAATATTACAGTTTCCCTCTACGTGAATAATTTTATAACAGCTGCCTAATAAATTCTTTATGAAATATCCTTCATTCCAATCCATACTTACATGTAGCAAAACCTTTGCGGTCAAACAACAGTTTTTAATTATTCTTAGAAACAGTTAAAGTGAGTATTTAAATTAATATTGCAAAAGCAATTTTATATGTGTATATTTAAACATCTAAAAAACGACATATGGAATGGTTATCGGATCCTAATATATGGATATCTTTTTTAACACTTACGGTTTTAGAAATCGTATTGGGAATTGACAATATTGTTTTCATATCTATACAAAGTGCCAAACTACCACCGGAACAGCAGAAAAAAGCCAGACAATTGGGGTTGGTACTTGCACTTGTTATGAGGGTTGGACTGCTTTTTTCCATAAAATGGATTATGGGTCTAACAGAGCCATTTCTTTACATTGGCGACTGGTTTGGTATAGAAAACCAAAACTGGCACAGATACCTTACCTTGTCCGGTAGGGATCTTATTCTGTTTGTTGGCGGACTGTTCCTAATATACAAAGCAACTACGGAAATACATCATAAAGTTGAAGGTCATACAGTTGTTAGTGCTGCAAAAGTAAAAGTATATACCTTTACAAATATCATCATACAGATTATTGTCCTTGACATCGTCTTCTCACTTGATTCAGTAATTACAGCCGTTGGTATGGTAGACCAGATCGGAGTAATGATTGCTGCCGTGATTGTTGCAGTACTGATCATGCTGTTGTCTGCAGAATCAATAAGCAGGTTCGTTAACGATTATCCATCTGTTAAAATGCTGGCACTTGCCTTTCTTTTATTGATTGGGGTGTCGCTTACAGCCGAAGCTTTTGACCAACACATACCTAAAGGCTACATCTATTTTGCAATGGCATTTTCCGTGCTTGTAGAGTTTCTTAACATACGGTCTGAAAAAAAAGCTTTAGATGCCAACAATAAATTAAAATAGCATAAAATTAAAAAGAACAATATGGAAATCGAGAAATTTAAAGACAATTGGGGGGGCAAAAGAAATTCCGACAGCGTTAGAAAAGCTGATAAACTTTCAAAACGATATTTCGTATTTTGAAAGTTACTCTGATGGCTTTGGTGTTATCATTGACGACAAGCTGGGATTTAAAAGCTGCAGTGCAGACGCGGACTTTCTAAATCGACTATATCCCTTCGCTCTGGCTAATGGGTCAGGCTCTTTTTATGCGATCTGGGATGATGGCACAAATTGTACGTCTTCAAACCAATGGCGCTTTGATTCTCCTATATAGTCCAATCAGTTTCCAACCAAAAACCCAATGACACTAATTACTACGATCTAAAAACTGAGCATTCACACCGCAGTGAGCGTCGATTCGGTGAAAATAGCGTAAAAATCAAATGTTGTTTGAGAACGGAGTTCGAGTTTATTTGATTTCGCTATTGAACCGTTAATCGACCACGAGTAGTGACGCTCAGGAGTTTTATTCGAGCATGTCTATTTTACTTTTGTTCTCATGAACACTGCGCCTTAGTCCCCTCTAAATAAGTAGCTAAACTACAATAGGCTTGTGTTTGTTTCTTTTACGCCCAGGCTATATCTTACAGCTTGGAAGTCGTGAACCAACCTACAAAATTCAAATACAAAATTCAACCTACAAAACACGAACCTTCCACGATGCCTCCCAAATTTCATTAGGTTTCAATTCATTTATACCAAACTTATCGATTAATTGCTGGTTGTGTGTTTCAAAATCGGCAACACCCGCCCACGGTTCCAAACAAATAAAGCCTGAATCTTTCACCGTCCAAATTCCAAAATATGGAAAGTTTTCAAATTCAAAATTTAATACCGGTTCATCATTGTCATTCACTAAAGCTATTTTATCAGACTTCATGTGTAACAGAACCAACGCATCATTTTCGAACAGCCTGTAATGTAAAGGAAGTTCTTTATAGGTCATTGTAATAGTATCCTTAACTGTAGTAAGTAATCCATCATGCAATTTATTTGCTTCTAACGTACCATCCTTATTGAATCGTAATGCATAGTTTAAGAAATCATCTGCTTTTGTACCAACATGGAATGCCGGATGCGCACCCAATGAAAAGTACATTGATTCATCATCAGATAAATTCTCAACTTTGTATGTCACTTCTAAACAATCTGCAGTTAACGTATAACCAATCAGCAACTTAAACAAAAACGGATATACCGCAAGTGTTTCTTGGGTTGCTTCTAATGAGAAAATTAATTGGGAACCACTTAATTCTTCCAACTTAAAGTTGTAATCCCGTGCAAAACCATGGCGAGGTAAATGATACTCTTTTCCCTGATACATATATTTCCCATCTTTTAAAGCACCTACGATAGGAAACAATACCGGGCTTGACTTCCCCCAAAATTCTAGATCAGCCTGCCACAATAATTCTTGCTGAGATACCTTATTAAAGACTGATTTTAATTCTGCACCTTTTAGGTTAACAGCTATTTTTAAATATTCATTTTCCAAGTGGTTTATCATAGTGTATGTTATATGTTATATGTTATATGTTATATGTTATATGTTATATGTTATATGTT
>CAMLFV010000106.1 GCA_946479395.1 uncultured Flavobacterium sp.
CCCGAATCGTTTGTTTTAGTAGAACAATTTGTACATGCCATATATATTGAACAACTTGCGTTGTGTATATTAATTAATAAAAAATTTGTGTAAAGATACTATATTTTCGTTGTGCATAATAACGTGTTAACGTTTTATAGCATTTTACCAAAATCTAAGATAAGTAAAAAATTAAAAAATGTGAAGATTTAAATTTGAAGTTGTATTCAAAATACGAAGCAATAAAAATTATCATTATTTTAACTATATTTACAAACACAATCCAGTTATAAATTACAATAATATTCATTTATAACATCTATTTAATTAAAACTACAAACCTAATAACACAATAACTATGAAAAAACTAATACTAACTTTGTTATCACTTGTGCCTTTTATAACCAAAGCGCAGGTTACTTTAATACCTGATCCAGTTTTTGAACAATTACTGATTAATTTGAATATTGACAGCGATGGCATAGTAAATGGGCAATTGTTAACCAGCGATGCACAGAATATTACTCAATTAAATCTACATACGGGAGCAGGAAATTTTCGTATTCAAAATATGACTGGAATTGAATCTTTTACAAACTTAGAATCTATTGAAGGAGATTTTCATGCATTTAATACGATTAATTTAACAAATCTAACCAAATTAAAAAGTATAATTCTACCAAGTAATTGGATAAACACTATTGATTTATCAACTAATACAGATTTGGAATATTTAGTTATTGGCAATGGAGACTTAGAATTTATGCAGTACAATTATATTTGGTATTTAGATTTAAGTAATAATACAAAACTGGAATATTTAAATGCTATTAATTTATATAGTTTAAGAAAAATCAATTTGAAAAATCATAATGCTAATAAGCTTAAAATTTCTTTAGGTTGGTCACACGGTCCATTTGACAATCCACATCATTACACCGTATGCATAGAAGTTGATGATCCTGTTGCAGCAACTAATAAGGTTTTTCCTTACAACAATTGGCAAATATTTAATGATAGTTACGTTAATTATTATTTTGATGATGTATGTACATTAGGTATTGAAAAATTTGTAAACGATAATTTTAAAATCTACCCTAATCCAGCAACAGAATATATTTCTATCGAACAAAAAGACACCAATGGTATAACCTTACAATCAGTACAAATTTTAGATAGTTCGGGTAAATGGGTCAAATCTGTAAAAGATAATTTTAATCAGATAGATGTTTCTAATTTAAGTAAAGGAATGTACTTGTTTGTAATACAAACCGATAAAGGGAATAAAACAGAGAAAATCGTAGTAAAGTAGATTTAAGAAAATTATTCATAAAAAATAAAGCTGCCAAAAGGCAGCTTTATTTTTTATTGTTTCTCTTTAATCAAATAAATATAAACGGGAAAGTGGTCGCTAAAACCTGGTTCGCCGCTTAATTGGTTTCGTAGCGGATAGCCTTTATACTGACCTGATTTCTGCACTAAAAACGGTTTGTTGAAAATGCCTACTTTCCAATAACGGAAGCTTGAATAATCTTTGCTTAAAAGTGGTTCTGTAAAAATAATCTGATCGAAAATATCCCAGGCATCGCGGTACGCAATTGTTCCGTGACCTTCTTTATACAATTGATACATTGGGTTAAAAATTCCGCCTTTTTTTACATCGTCTTTTTTACCTTTTGCTTCTAATACATCTTTAACCGATTTATTATAAGGTCCGTCGTTTAAATCGCCCATTGTAAAAACCTTTGCATTTGGGTTGATGTTGTATAACGAATCGATGATTTTTTTGTTCAACGCTGCCGCAGCTTCTCGGTTTGGACTACTTTTTTTCTCGCCACCCGAACGCGATGGCCAGTGGTTTACTATAAAGTGCATTTCTTCGCCATCTAACAAACCGGTAACTAATAATTGATCACGAGTGTAAACGCGTTTGCCTTTGCCGTTGTTGCTGTCTTTATATTTAGTATCGGTTGGATCATAAATATATAAAGGAATATTTTTAGAGCTTGTTGGTTTAAAATGTTTGGTTTGGTAGAAAAGAGCCACATCAATACCACGGCGGTCCGGAGAATCGTAATGAATGATTCCGTAATTCGCTTTTTTCAGTTTAGGCATATTTACCAGATCTTCTAAAACTTTACGATTTTCAATTTCGCTGACCCCTAAAATTGTCGGCATGTTCGGATTTTCATCTGTACCGATTTCGGCTATAACTCGACTTAAATTTTCTAATTTTTGCTGATATTTTTTTCCATCCCAGTTTCGCGCACCCTTCGGCGTCCATTCTTCATCATAAATTTTCTCGTCGCGAATGGTATCAAACAAGTTTTCAACGTTATAAAAAGCTACCGTGTGTACTGCATAAGATTTCTGCTGAGACTGCGCAAATACTGTACCTGCAAAGAATGTCAGTATTGACAAAAGTTTAATTTTCATGCCCATTATTAAGTTATTATAAAGTTTTTAATAAACCTGAAGGCAAAATTAGTTAATATTTATAAAATAACTACCTTTGTGCCATGTTAAGTTTAGTTTAAAACTTGACAAAATTATATAGTTTTATTTTTTGTTTTTATGAAAAAATTACTCTTTAGTACTCTTTTAGTGCTAATTACCCTAACAACTTGGGCACAAAGTACAGTGTTACGAGGAGTTGTTGTTGATGCTAAAACACAGCAACCCTTATTTAATGTAACGGCAAATTTATCCAACACAAATTTATCGGCTACTACAAACCAGCAAGGTGAATTTGAAATTGCAAACCCTACGCCGGGCAGTCAGGTGCTTTACATTAACTTTACAGGTTATGTTCAAAAACGATTCACTTTGGAAATAACTACCGAAGCAGATATCGATTTAGGTACGATTTATCTGGAAGAAGATGTAACGGCAGAACAGCAATTGAGTTTAATTACCCTTACCGAAAATGATTTGGGCGATGACAACTCGGGATCTGAAACTACATCTGGATTATTACAAGCATCGCGCGACCCTTTCCGTCAGGCGGCAGCTTTTAACTGGGGTCAAGCCCGATTCAGAATTAGAGGGTTAGACAATGAGTATGGAAATATCTTTATAAACGGTATTTCTATGAACAAGATTTTCGATGGTCGTCCGCAATTTTCTAATTGGGGTGGATTAAACGATGCTACACGTAACCAAGAGTTCCTTAACGGTTCTATGCCTAATGATTATACCTTTGGTGGTATTTTAGGGGTACAAGCAATAAACACTCGTGCTTCTTTTATACGTACAGGAACACGTGCTTCTCTTTCTGGTGCAAACACAAACTATAATGGTCGTGGAATGATTACTTATGGTTCGGGAATGAACAAAAACGGATGGGCTTATGCTGCATCGGCTTCTTACCGTATGGCGAAAGAAGGTTTCTTTGAAGGAACAGATTACGATGCAAAATCGTTTTTCTTGGCAATCGAAAAGAAAATCAACAGCAACCACAGCTTAAACTTGTCTGCTATTTACGCACAAAACAGCCGTGGTAAAAACGGACCTAACACACAAGAGGTTGTAGATTTAAAAGGCTATAAGTACAATTCATATTGGGGTTGGCAAGATGGTAAAAAGCGTAATTCTCGTGATAAGGACGTAGAAGAACCAATTTTTATATTGAGCCACTATTGGGATATCAGCGAGAAATCGACATTAAACACGAATGTATCGTATCAGTTTGGTAAGATTTCGAACAGTCGTTTAGAAACAAACGGGGCAAACAATCCTGATCCTACTTACTACAAAAACTTACCAAGTTATTATTTGAATTTCCATAATACAGATGGAAGCTCTCCAATTTGGACACCAGATTTTAACAATGCAGAACGTAACAGACAAGATTTCTTAGCTAATTCGCAAATTAACTGGGATCGTTTATACCTTCAAAATGCAAATAAAGGTTATGCGGTAAACGCTTTGTATGCCGATGTTATGCAAGACAACCAATTAACAGCAAACACATTATTTAATACGCAAATTTCTAATGTAGTTGGATTTAATGCCGGTTTAACTTACCGCAATTTACGTTCTGAAAGCTACCAGGAAATGCTTGATTTATTAGGCGGCGGATATTTAATTGATAACGATACGTTCTTAAAAGAAGAATTTTCGGCTTCTGATTTAAACAACCCAAATCGTAGAATTTACGAAGGCGATAAATATGGCTACAACTATATTATGCGTGCAAACGTGGTTGATTTATTTACACAGTTTCAATTCAACTTTGGTAAATTCGATTTCTATTTAGGTCAAAATGCATCTTACACAGAATACCAACGTGAAGGATTGTATAGAAATGCATTATATGCAGATTCATCTTTTGGAAAAGGTCAAAAAATATCTTTCGAAAACTACGGATTCAAAGGAGGAGCGACTTATAAATTAACAGGTCAGCATATTTTCAACTTCAATGCAAGTTATTACACGCAAGCGCCATCGATCCGTAACAGCTATTCAAACGTTCGTATAAGCGACGCACTGGTAAATGGATTAACCGATGAGAAAATTTTTGGATCTGATATCAACTACATCATTCGTACACCTAAATTAAAAGGACGTATTGGTGCTTATTTCAACGAAATTAAAGATGCTACAAGAACATCTTTCTTCTATGCCGATGGTATCGATATTGAAATGGACGATGAAACAAGCAGCGATTTCGTAGCAGAAATTACGCGCGGAATCAGCAAACAAAGCATGGGTATTGAATTAGGTGCAGAATATCAAGCAACTAAAACAATAAAATTGACTGCTGCTGCAAACTATGGACAGGCAATTTATTCAGATAACGCAAATGTTTATTTGAATGTTGATGGTCGTCGTGAAAGCGGTTTAAGCCCAATGGTAAACTACGGAACAAGCTATATTAAAAACTACCGTGTTGCAGGAACGCCACAACAAGCATATTCGTTAGGAATTGAGTACCGCGACCCGAACTACTGGTGGATTGGTGCAAATGCGAACTTTTTAACGGATATTTATTTAGATATTTCGCCTTTATTGCGTACAAATAATTTCTTTGCAGAACCTGGTCAGGGTGGAGCGGCATTCAGCGATGTGGATACCGATACTGCTAAACGTTTGTTAAAACAAGAAAAGTTAGACGATATTTTCTTAGTGAACCTACAAGGGGGAAAATCATGGAGAATCAACGGTAAAACTTTTGGTTTCTTTGCATCTGTAAACAACGTGTTAGGTTTAGAATATAAAACAGGTGGTTTTGAACAAGCACGTAACGCTAACTACCGCGAATTATTAATGGATCACGCAAGCGGAACACGAACATTTGGTCCTAAATATTTCTATGGTTTCGGTAGAACTTATTTCTTAAATTTATACATCAACTTTTAATAAAAAGCGTGATATGAAAATATTAAAACACATATTCCCAATAGCTGTATTAACTTTAACCGGTTTATTTATAGCATGTTCTCCAGAAGATGAACAGGAATTACCAACTTATAGTCCGGCTATTTTTTCAGACGATTTTGAATGGCACACTAAAGGAGAAAACCCACAAAACACATGGGGTACTAACGCAGTAAAAGGCACTAAAAAGTGGACATTTGCAACCTATAACAACAACAGTTATTTATATTTTTCTGCATTCGACAATCCAAAAGAAGCAGAAAACGACACTTGGGTAACATCTAACGAACTTGATATTGATAAAGCCAATTTAAAACGCTTAACATTTACATCAACGCAAGGTTTTGTTACCGATACTTTAAACAATAAATTAGAGTTGTACGTATTGCATAACATAACAGAAAGCAACGCTGACACAGTTAAATTACATTTTAGAAAACCACAGTTAAATGTTCCAAATTTTAGATGGGTAAACTCTGGAATTGTTAATCTATCTCAATTTAAAGGAAAAATTAAAATTGCTTTTAGAGCTACCGGAAGTGGTACTGATGGTAGATACGATGGAACTTATGAAGTAGATAATATTAAAGTTTTTTAATTTTTAAGAAATGAAAGCATTAAAATATACGTTTGCAGCTTTAGCATTGGTTGCAACATTAGTAACAACAGGTTGTGCAAACAACGACGATGTTTCTACACCGGAAATTAAATACCACAACGCTACAGCTACAATTACTTTAGAAGAATTGTATGCTAAAGCTAATACTACGGTGCAACAATATACCGAAGAAGATATTTTAGAAGCCTACGTATCTTCAAGCGATGAAGGCGGAACGTTTTACAAATCGGTATCATTGCAAAATTTAGAAGGCACGAAAGGTTTTTCTATTTCGGTTGATATGTACAACATCAGCAACGATATCGCTCCGGGTCGTAAAGTATACATCTATTTAAAAGATATGTATTTTTCTATTGTACACGGTTCATTGGTTTTGGGCGATATTTATCAGGAAACAAGTGTGGGTAGAATGCGTCCGCAAGATTTCTACAAAAAAGTATTTGCTTCGGCAGATGTTGTTCCTGAAACAGAATTAATGAAAACCATTACGTTGGCTGATCTTAAAAACGACAACTACATTAACACCTTGGTTGAAATTGAAAAAGTGCAGTTTGCAGACAATGCTGTTGATAAAACCTATTACGACCCGGCAAATGTTTTAGGTGGTGCAACAAACCACAATATTGTTGATCCTACCGGAACAATGATCTTTAGAACAAGTGAATTTGCAAAATTTGCTTCAAGAGTGGTTCCAAAAAACAGCGGAAAAATTCGTGGGGTTCTTACAAAGTTCAATAGCGATTATCAGTTTATGGCTCGTACATTCAATGATATCCAATTAACAGAAGACAGAATCGGAGTTGATCCGGGAGAAGGTGAAGAGCCTACAGCACCAACAAACTTATTGTTTACAACAGCCGATTTTGAAAACTGGACGAACTTTACAGCTTCATTAAACAGTTTCGGATTAAAATCGTATGCCGTTCAAGGTAGGGGTACAGGTGCTTTAGGAACAAACTCTATGCATCTTAACGGAACGCCAACCGCAAACGATTATGTATTTACAGTATTGGCTTCTGCTAAAGGTAACATTCCTGCAACTCCAACAAAAATTACGTTTTGGGTTAAAGGAACATCTGCTAAATCGTTATCGATCAACGTTTATCGTGGAACTTCGGGTTATGATGTATTTAACGTATCTAACTTAAACAGTTTAGCGGTTACATTAAACAAGGCTGTGCTTAATGATTCTGGTAACGGAACAAACAATTACACCGGAACTATTGACACAAGCAACAAATGGGTTAAGGTAACTTTAAACATTGCAGATGTTGATATTAACAAAAGTACAACAGGCGACCTTTTCGCTTTAAAAGTGGGAAGCAACGCTGCATACAATCTGCATATCGATAATATCGAAATTCAATAAAACATACACCATTAAACTTTAAAAGCTGTTTTCAACGAAAGCAGCTTTTTTTATTTACAATCGAAATTTCATTCATTTTCAATACCGCTTTTTTGTATATTTAGAAACAAATTTTCGCTACTTTTTTATGCCAGCAGCTGTAGAAACCTCACATCATTTATATCCGTTAATTTCCGATTTAGGTTTGATCCTAATGACTGCCGGAGTCGCCGTTTTAATCTTTAAAAAGATAAAGCAGCCTTTGGTTTTAGGTTATTTAATTGCCGGATTTTTGGCAGGTCCGCATTTTCCGTTATTCCCCACCGTTCAAGATATGGGAAACGTGGAAGTTTGGGCAGAAATTGGTGTGATCTTTTTACTTTTTAGTTTAGGACTCGAATTTAGTTTTAAAAAGCTCGTTAAAGTTGGTGGATCCGCCAGTATGACCGCCGCCGTTCAAATCATCACCATGATTATTGTTGGTTTCACAACCGGAAAATTGCTCGGCTGGAATTTTATCGACAGTATTTTTTTAGGTGCGATTCTTTCCATGTCGTCCACCACCATTATTCTACGCGCGTTTGATGAATTGGGCGTTAAAACCCAGAAATTTGCCGGCGTAGTTTTCGGAACGCTGATTGTAGAAGATATTGTGGCGATTTTATTAATGGTTTTACTATCAACCATTGCCGTATCACAACAGTTTTCGGGTGTTGAACTAATGGAATCGATCTTTAAACTGGCATTTTTTTTAATGCTTTGGTTTTTGGCAGGAATCTTCTTCATTCCAACATTACTTAAAAGAACCAAAAATCTGTTAACCGAAGAAACTACATTGATTGTTTCGCTTGCATTATGTTTAATGATGGTTATTTTGGCTACCGCCGCAGGTTTTTCACCGGCATTAGGAGCTTTCATTATGGGATCGATCATAGCCGAAACAACCAAAGCAGAACAAATTGAACATTTAGTTAAGCCTGTAAAAGATCTATTCGGAGCAGTTTTCTTTGTATCGGTTGGTATGCTTATTAATTTAGATACGCTACAAGAATATGCTTTTCCGGTAGTAATTATTACCATTGTAACCATTTTCGGAAAAACAATTGCCACTACAATGGGCGCTTTAATTTCGGGGCAACCGTTGAAACAATCAGTTCAGGCAGGAATGAGTTTGGCTCAAATTGGCGAATTCTCATTTATAATTGCAACATTGGGTATGACGTTGGGTGTAACAAGCGGTTTCCTTTATCCTATTGTAGTTGCGGTTTCGGCAATTACCACTTTTACCACTCCGTTTTTCATTAAAAACTCCTTAAAAGCATATAATCGCTTAAAAATTATCCTTCCTAAAAAATGGGAAGATAAATTAGACAATTATTCGGCTACAACGCAAACCATCCATCAAACAAATCACTGGCAAAAATATATTTCAGGCGTTGCATCGCACATCATAATTCATTCGGTAATTATTGCGGGTATTGTTTTCGTAAGCATTTACTATTTAATTCCATTATCAAACGGAGCAATTACTTATTATCTGTACATCTTTTTAACCGTAGTGGCGTTTTTGCCGTTCTTGTACGCATTGGCGTTACAAAGAGTCGCGGTGCAGTCGTTAAATCAGTTAAAAACCGACAGTAAAAATATTACTCCGCTTATTTTAATTGCCTTGTTTAGAATTTTGCTGTGCATTGTCATTGTTTTTATAATGATTAACGAACTGATTAATCCGCTAACAGGCGTAATTGTATTAGCGGTTTTAATTGCGTTTGCGGTTTTGTTTCCAAAGAGGATACAGGCGATGTATGGAAAAATCCTTCATCAGTTTATCGAGAATTTTAATGACCGCGAAAGATCTGAAGCTATTAGAAACAAAAGCGATTTAACACCTTGGGACGGACACATGACTACTTTTGAAATTCCGCAGGAATCGCTGATTGCCGGAAAAACGCTGAATGAACTAAAAGTACGTGAAGAGCTTGGTGTAAACATTGCCATTATTAAACGTGGCGATCTGGTGATTAATATTCCAGATAAAGACGAAAAAATTTTCCCGA
>CAMLFV010000107.1 GCA_946479395.1 uncultured Flavobacterium sp.
ATCGAAATTAATATCGATATATATTTACCTATTACAAAGTTAATAATAAATCATTAATTTTGAACAAGATAACGTATGTTAAATTTTAAAAAAGTATAAATAATACTTATAACGGTTGATTTTACTAAGATTTCTTATACCCATTCAATGGAAAATTTTGAATACTTTAACACAAACACTTTATCGCAGCATTTAGTTTTAAGAAAAGACGAAACCAAATTCGGCGAAAAAATTAAATATCCTTCTAATCAAGGAGTTAGCTTGAACGATTTTATAAATGATACCAATGCGTCATTTATAATTTTTGGTATTAGAGAATTTGCAGGAATAAAGGCAAATTTTGGCAGAATGGGCACTACTCACAGCTGGGACGTTTTTTTATCGTCGTTTTTAAATATTCAAAACAATAAATACTTAAAGGCATCAAATGTTGCAGTAATTGGATGTTTGAATTATAAAAATTACAATGCCGAAGTAGAACAATTAGATCCGAATGATCCTTCTCAATTAAATCGACTATATGAAATCGTATCAGAAATTGATAAAGACGTTACGTATCTGAATACGCTGATTCACAGAGCTGGTAAAAGAGCGATCGTAATTGGTGGCGGACATAATAATGCCTACGGAAACATAAAAGGATTGGCGCTGGCAAAGGGAAAAAGCATAAACGCGGTGAATTTTGATGCTCATACCGATTTTCGAGCGATGGAAGGTCGTCACAGCGGCAACGGATTTTCGTATGCTTTTAACGAGGGATTTTTAGATACGTATTGTGTTTTTGGCGCACATGAAAATTATTTGAACAAATATATGATGCATCAGTTTAAAGATTATCCTGATAAACTGAAATTATTTACGTTTGAAGATTTAAAGGTTCGGTTTGAAAAAGATTTCATCACAAGTATAAACAACGTAAATAAGCTGATAAAAAACAAACCTTACGGCATTGAAATTGATGTAGATGCGGTTGAAAATATCGCTAGCAGTGCCATGTCATCAAGCGGTTTTTCGGTTACAGAAGTTCGTCAGTTTGTAAACCTTACAACCAATAATACTAATGCAAGTTACCTTCATTTGTGCGAAGGATCGGCAAGTTTAGGCACATCGCCCGCAAATATGTTAGGTAAATTTTTAACTTATTTGGTAACCGATTTTATTAAAGCGCAACTACCTTACGTTAAATAAATTTTCATGCAACTATCCGTCGTTATCTTAAATTATAATGTGAAGTACTTTTTAGAAATCTGTGTAAAAAGTGTTCAAAAAGCTATTGAAAACCTCAATGGTGAAATTATTGTTGTGGATAATGCTTCTACCGATGGATCTAAAGAAATGATGCAAACCATTTTTTCTGATGTTACTTATTTGTATCAAACAGAAAATTCTGGTTTTCCCAAAGGAAATAATTTAGGAGTTGATCATGCAAAGGGAGAATTCATTTGTATTTTAAACCCTGATACTATTGTTGCAGAAGATACCTTTGAAATTTTATTGAAAGAATATCAATCGCTAAAAAATCCCGGTATTTTAGGCTGCAGATTGATCGATGGATCGGGTAAATTTCTTCCAGAAAGCAAGCGTGGAGTACCTACGCCTTGGGTTGCTTTTACAAAAGTAGCATCGTTATATAAAATCTTTCCAAAATCAAAATGGTTTAATAAATACTACGCGCAACATGTTTCTGAAAACGAAATAGGAGAAATTGATATTTTGGTCGGAGCTTTTATGTTTATGAAGCGAGATCTTTATTTGCAAGTAGGCGGGTTCGATGAAGGATGTTTTATGTATGCCGATGATATCGATTTAAGCTATATGGTGTCAAAAACAGGCTTGCAGAATTATTACGTTCCAAAAACTACTGCCATTCATTTTAAAGGCGAAAGTACGTTGAAAGACGGAAAATACATGATACGCTTTAAAGAAGCCATGCAGTTTTTTTATCAAAAACATTTTAAAACATCGTGTTGGTTTAACAGTATCATGAATATTGGTATTGCGTTGTTTGCATTTAAAAAGAAATCAGAAAAAAGCAATACAACCAACTTTACAGATCATTATATTTTGGTAACTAATAACGCAGCTATTTATCAAAATGTTGTGAATAAGGTTGATAAACCGTTAGATTGGGTTTACTTTTTGGATGATATCGAAACGATAAATCAGCCCGATAAAAATATTGAAGTTTTAATTGATAGCGAATCAATTAGTTATAAAGATTATATTAGATTCATCAATCAAAATCAAAAAACAAATAAATCGTTTAAAATTCGAGCTTTAAATTCTAATTTTTTTATCGGAAGCAACGATAAAAACGATAGGGGAGAAATTTTATCTTTCTAACCATTAAAAAATTTAAATAAACAGGTAAATAGTCTTAAAAATTACTATTTTTGTAATACTTTAATCTAAATACAACTCTTTACTAAAAATATGGCAAAGTTTGAATTAAAATTACCTAAGATGGGTGAAAGCGTTGCAGAAGCAACCATTACAAATTGGGTAAAAAACGTTGGAGATACTGTTGAACAAGACGAAACAATTGTTGAAGTAGCTACCGATAAAGTTGATAGTGAAGTACCTACGGAAGTTAGTGGGAAAATTATTGAAATTCTATTTCAGAAAGATGATGTTGTTCAAGTAGGGCAAACTATTGCCATAATTGAAACAGAAGGTGGCGATGCTGCACAACCAAATGCTGCACCTGCAAAAGAAGAAGTTTCGGTTGAAAAAGTAGAGAAAACAGTAACACAAGCTCAAGAAACTGTTGAAGCTGCTGATTTTAATGCATCAGAAAAGTTTTTCTCGCCTTTAGTTAAAAATATTGCCAAAGAAGAAGGTATTTCTATTGCCGAATTAGAAGCAATTAACGGAACAGGAAAAGATGGTAGAATTACCAAAACAGATATATTAGATTACGTTAAAAACAGAGGTTCGCAACCAGCGGCAGCTCCGGTTCAACAAACATCGGCTCCAGCTCCGGCTCAAACTTCACAGCCAGTGGCAAGTAAAGCAGCTCCGGTTTCTGTAAACGGACAAGACGAGATTGTAGAAATGGATCGTATGCGTAAAATGATTGCGCACCACATGGTTCAATCTGTTCAAACATCGGCTCACGTTCAGTCGTTCATCGAAGTTGATGTTACCAATATCGTAAATTGGAGAAATAAAACTAAAAATGCTTTCGAGAAGAGAGAAGGAGAGAAGCTTACTTTTACGCCGATCTTTATGGAAGCTGTTGCAAAAGCGTTGAAAGATTTCCCAATGATGAATATTTCGGTTGATGGTGACTATATTATTAAACGTAAAAATATTAATTTAGGAATGGCTGCGGCTTTACCAAACGGAAATTTAATTGTTCCTGTAATTAAAAATGCAGACCAATTGAATTTAGTTGGAATGGCAAAAGCGGTTAACGATTTAGCAGACCGTGCAAGAAAAGGTAAATTAAAACCAGACGATACACAAGGTGCAACTTACACAGTTACAAACGTTGGTACTTTTGGTTCTGTTTTTGGTACACCAATCATCAGTCAGCCGCAAGTTGGTATTTTAGCGTTGGGAGCAATTAGAAAAGTTCCTGCAGTTATTGAAACTACTGAAGGTGATTTCATTGGTATCCGTCAGAAAATGTTCTTATCACATTCTTACGATCACCGAGTTGTAGATGGTTCTTTAGGTGGACAGTTTGTTCAAAGAGTAGCACAATATTTAGAATCTTTTGATCCTAACAGAGATATTTAAAAACATAAAAATCCCGAAGTGAAAACCTCGGGATTTTTCGTTTAATAAATTAAGTGTTTTTTAAAATTTATAAAAACCATTAGTTCCTATACCGCCGGCAAATTCTTTAACAACGCTACCGTCTTCTTTATAAATAACAATTTTAGAATTATCTACAAAGCCATTTGCATCAGAAGTAAAAATAGTTCCGTTGATTACATTAAATCCGTAGAATACAGAAAAATCTGCTCCTTGGGCAACATCAAATAATTTTGTACTTGCAGCAGTTAAAGAGTTACTCATTTTATAAACTCCGGTTCCAGCTGTATAATAAAGGTTCGATCCTTCTGCAACAATATTGCGCGCAATAGGCTGATCTAACACTTTTGTTGCTGTAATACTTGTGTTATTTACCACAGAAACACTTGTGGTAGTTGCGTTAGCACTCAAAGCATATACAAATTGTCCGTTAGTAGAAATTCCGCTAATAGCCTTATCAAAAGCAATATCAACAGTATTGGTGTCGGTTGCAGGATTAATCACTTCAATCGCCGTTCCTTCACTATAAAAACCATTGGCAGCGTAAATATAGTCACCAACAACAACGATATTTTCAGACGTATGGTTTAACTCGATTTCTTTCATAAAAGCAAAAGTTTCGGCATTATAAACATTTACCGATGCTTTATTTAAACTAGTAACATACAATTTGTTGTTTTTAACAACGGCATATCTCGGCGAACTTAAACCTTGGTTAATCGTGTAAACCGATTTAAATGTTTTTTTGTTAACCACTTCAATCGTGTTTGAATTATTCACAACAATGTAAACGTATTTATCAGTCACCACCATGTGTTGCGCTACATCGCCTAAACCACGACCGTTCGATGTTCTGAAAATATCGTTAGTAATAGCACTTAAACCACTGTTAATGTGTGATGTTGATGCATTTACGTCTTCATAGTTACCTTCGTTCGATACAAAAATACCGTCTAAATATTTTTCATCTGGGTTTACAGGAACCGTGTTATCATCAGAATTACTACAGCTGTACAAAAGTGCGACAGCAAACATTGGAGCTAAAATTTTTTTCATTTTAAAACTTTTTAATTAATTGTATATGATAATTTCTGCCGGGCATCACGCGCTCTGGCATATTTGTATAAACCGTATTTGCGGCATTTTTTATTTTTAGGTTGATGATAAACGGTTTTTTTTTAATTTTTATCTTCTGCTGAATATCCACATCAATTATTCCGTAACCATCAATAGCACTTGCTTTATCGTTTGATGCTGTTGTAAAAATTTCGCCTACATATAAAAAACTTGGTGCAATACTAAAATTTTTGTAGCCATAAAAAAGCTGAAAATTAAATTTATTTACAGGCGTATAAGTAAGTTGTTTTTCTGATTTTTTTTCGATGGATCTGGTATAACCGTAATTAGAATTAAACTGAACCAAATGATTATTCCATTGTTTTTTCAGGTTCAAAAATACGTCGGCGCCATAAATAGTCACTTCATCAACATTGTTAGCTTCCCAAAAACCGGCGTTTGCAGGAATCCATCGAATCATGTTTGTGATTGATGTATAATAAGTTGATATATTAAAAGTTACTGATTTGTATTTAAAGTTGTTGTTTATATCGAACTGATAACTTGTTTCGGGTTTTAAATTCAAATTTCCGCCCGGTTGCCAATACAAATCGTTGAAAGTTGGTATGCGGTAATTTTTAGATGAATTTACTTTTAACTGATACAATTCGGTGTTGTAATAAAGTCCCGCCGAAAACAAAAACGGATTTTTGTAATCTTTTGCCATTTCATTTTTTGCCCCCACTTCAATTCCTAACCGATTGGTAAAATCATAATTACCCAAAACACTTACAGCAAAAATTTCTTGTGTTGAAAATGGTAAACCCGAACCTTGTCCTTCGCCTGTTGTTTTTTGATATTCTAAAAAGCCTGACAATTTAAAATTCTGTAGAACGTTGTAAAAACTTTCGTTCTTAAAATATAATGTATTCGCTTTTCCGCCCGATTTACTATCAGTAGGCAACTGATCAAAGTAATTATATGATTCTTTGATGTTGGCTGCGTAAAACGTGTTTAAAAAACGGTTGGTTTTATAGTGCCATTTTAACAGATTTCGATTGTAATTATTCTGATATTTTGTTTTGGTCTGAAAAGGTGTTTGCAAAGCAAAATGACGGTCATCGTTATAGCTTGACGTATAAAATTCAACCGTATTTTTATTATTTATTTTGTAGGCAAGTTCCGCACCAAAATCGGTATTGAAAAACTGACCGTTTATGTTTTTACGATTTTTTCCGATCCATTCATAATCATTATCACTTTTATTGTAACCAAAATGTGCATTTACCGCAAATTTTTCAAACCCGGTCGAAATTTTATAATGAATTCCCTGCGTGTTAAAACTGCCATAATTCAATTGAACTTCGTTTTCGCTTTTTCGGTTAAACTCTAGCTGATTGTTTAAATGAATGGTTCCGCCAATGGCACTACTTCCGTACAAAACGCTACCGCCACCAGGTTTTACAACAATATTATCATAACTTTTAAAAGCTGTAGAATTAAAATCGGTCTGACCCAAAAGTGCCGAATTGATCTTAATTCCGTTCCATAAAACACTGGTCTGTTGCGATGTTGTTCCACGAAAAGACGGCGAACTTACCATGCCGTAACCGTTTTCCTTAAAATAAAGCGTAGTGTTTTTCTGAAGAAATTCAGTAAATGTGCCAACGCTGTTTTCAACCAAAGAATCGTTTAAAACAATAGAATTTTGTGATTTAGACTGATTTGAAATTTTGCTTTTTTCAATAATAAGTTCCTCTAATTCAATAGAAGAATTACTCTGCGAATATGCAATGTAGCTAAAAGTTGAAAAAAATAAAGAATAAACGACCGCTTTGTTCATTTGTTTAACCTTTTCTCCGAAGGCGAAATCAATTAGTAATCATTAGGCAGGTCTCCTGGCTTGCTTCTTGTTTTTGCCTTCCCGAAAAAAAATCAGTGGCGTAGTTAAAAACAAAAGTTCGTTACAAACAAAGCTTACAGTTGCGGGAACAGCATAGGAATTGAAAAAATCGCACCTATTTCCCTATTAATGCAAAAAATTGCAACCTAATATCTGGCAAAAGTACTCTATTTTATCAATATTGCAAATTAAAGTTTTAGATCGTTTGGTAAAACTCTGATTACGAAATTTAAATTCAGATCGCGCGGATTTTAATCCGTGCGCTGTAATAATAACAGCAAAACAAGATGCTTGTTCGAGTCTGGGAAAACATTCAGTAAAGTAATCATTTTATAAAACTGAAAATTTGAATTATCAAAGCATAAATTTAATAGTGGTTTGCTAAGAAGCTACATAAACAGTTATTGCGTAAGTTTAGACGCTGAAAAATTATTTTTTTATATCACAGTTTTTACCAAATGGAAAACTTTAGTGAGTTTGTTAAAATTTAATAAAAACACTATGACATTTTTAAAGAGATAGTAAGCATCTACAAAGAGAAAACAAAGTTACCAATAATAAATACTTAGTTAATTGCTCTAATAGTATGGAATTAGGATATTTTATCCATTTACATATTTGCAACTCCTAATATGGAAACAAAAATTTGTTAGATCAAAAATATGATAACAACAAAGAAAGATCATTGGCTACGTATTTTATATCCTATTTTAATTGCATTTGCTTATCCACTTGCATCTTTAGTATTAACCTTTTTGATTGAGTTCATAATGAATCCTGTAAAGAAGAAAATTAAAGATATTCAATTAGGTCAACGTAAAGAAGCTGCTACAAAATTGTTAGAAATTGATTAAGAAAGAACGGGGCAAAAAAGTCTAAAGCAATTAAGAGTTTAAATTGAATCTCATATAGCAAATAATGAAGTTCTAACAAAGCAGTTGAATGAATCAACTAAGAGAATTTCTGAATTAGTTGATGAAAATAAATTGATTTCTGAAGAAAGATCAGCCCCACGCTGGCGAGAGCATCTTGCTCGTGCCAAATGCCAAAACAAATAAACCCAGCTGCGCAAAGTCTCTCGACTTTGAGCAATAATAAGCAACACAAATCATGTCAGTAGCAGTAGAATATGAACGTTGAGGAACAGAAGATGAACGTTGAGCAATAGAAGATGAACGATGAGGAACACAAAATCAATCAAAAGCAGTACACATCGTACTAAAATCGGCAATAATTAAACAGAAACTTCAAAAATACTTTTTGTTAAACTATCTTTGCGCAACTAAAAGTGCAAAAATGAATCTATCAAAATACATATTGATAACGGTTTTTATAGCTTTTGTAAGCTGTAAAAAAACGACCGAAACTACAACCGCAAAAGTTGAAAACAGCATTGAATTCGCCAACGGATTAGAAATACACAACTACAACGATTTTGTTGTAATGAAGGTTACCAAACCTTGGCCAAATGCTACTAAAATGTTTACGTACGTTTGCGCAAAATCTAACAAAAACCTGCCCGACAGTTTGGCAAAATACACTTTTATACAAACGCCGGTTAAAAACCTGGTAGCAACGTCAACCACACATATTTCTTCGATTGTAGCTTTAAATGAAACCGACAAACTGATTGGTTTTCCTAATTTAGATTACATTTCATCTGCTGATGTTCGACAAAAAATCGATGCAGGAAAAGTAAAAGAATTGTCTGATAAACACAGTTTGAATTTCGAAAAAACGGTGGATCTGCAACCGCAATTAATCGTTGGGTTGAGTATGGACAGTGAAACGGCAAAATTCAATCAGTTCGAAAAAGCGGGAATTCCTGTCTTATACAATGCCGATTGGGTGGAAACATCGCCTTTGGGAAAAGCAGAATGGGTTAAGTTTTTCGGCGTTTTGTTCGATCAGCAGCAAAAAGCCAATGAATATTTTAACAACATCGTTACAGAATACAACAATGCCAAAAAATTAGTTGACAACGTAACGAACCGACCAACCATTTTAAGCGGAGCAATTTTTCAGGATGTTTGGTACGTTCCACAAGGCGAAAGCTGGATGGCTGAATTTATAAAAGATGCCGGCGGAAATTATTTGTGGAGCGATACAAAAGGCACGGGTAGTTTATCTTTATCGTTTGAAGCCGTTTTTGAAAAAGCTATGAACGGCGATATTTGGATTGGTCCGGGCGAATTTACAACGTTCGATCAAATGGTGGCTGCCAACAAGCATTACAGTAATTTTGCTGCGTTTCAAAACAAAAAAATCTATTCGTATTCTATCAAAAAAGGACCAACAGGTGGTATCATTTTTTACGAAGATGCTCCTAATCGTCCTGATCTTGTTTTGAAAGATTTAATTTCGATACTTCATCCAGAAGTTTTGCCAAATTACCAACCAGCATTTATTGAATCCTTAAAATAATGTTTGCAAAATATTCCAAATATCATTTACTTTTTCTTGTATTGCTTGTA
>CAMLFV010000108.1 GCA_946479395.1 uncultured Flavobacterium sp.
GCTTTTGGAAAAATCATTAACCGTTGATGAACTAATTGCTTTTGCCGAAAAACAGAAAGATCCGGTTAAAGCAACGTGTATGGAAGCTGCCGAATATGCTACAAAAGAAAATCCGACTATTTCAACCGAAAGTTTGTTTGATTTTGCTTGTGAATCATTAACCCAAAAGGCACCACGATTAAAATGGGAAAGTGCTAAAGTAATTGGTAACATTGCTTTTTTGTATCCTGATAAACTAAAAAATGCGATACAAAACCTAATAGATAACACAAATCACGAAGGAACTGTTGTACGTTGGAGTGCCGCTTTTGCTTTAGGCGAAATTTTAAAATTGCAAACTAAACACAATGTATATCTGCTTAAAAACGTTGAAACTATTTGTGAAAGTGAAGAAAAAAACAGTATTAAGAAAATTTATACCGCTGCCATAAAAAAATTGGGTAAATAAAATAACACATACTATTTTTTGTAAAACAGTCGTTACTAATTAAAAACAAGCGTTTTATGAAAAATAGTATTTCTTTTCTTTTAAATTCTGCCGAATATTTCCTTGTGCTTGCTGTATTAGTTTATTGGCACGGAACTTCTAACCTATTAAATCCTTTTGCGATTGGATTCTTAGCAGTTCTAATTTTTCAGATTATTTTCAGAAATAAGGTCATTGGTATATTGATACCTTGCGTATTGATGCTCTTATCAATGTATATGATTTTGGCACTGTTTTCTGAAGTAAATGAATTCAAAAGTTTTAACAGCGATGCACAAAGATTATTATTTATTGGTCTTGCCTATTTTCTTGGAACGATTTTGATTTCGCTTTTAATGATATGGAAGTATCTGCAAAATCAGACCATAAAACTCTTGTTTATAAATAAGGAATTACCAGATTTTTTCCATTGATAATCACATTTGGATCGATCAATACAATAGAAAGAACTCCGAAAAGAATAATCAGTTTTAAAAGAATATGCAGTTTTTTGTACTCGGTTTGAGTAGATGCCTGATATAAAAATATTAAAAATGCCAACAACAATCCGCTGCTTATATAAAAGTAATACTGCATGTACCCAACTTTGTAGTAGGTAATTAATGCAAAAGCAGGCAGTAAAGTTAGCAGCACTAAAAAAGTAATTAAACTTTTAGAAGCTTTGCTGCCAAAACGAACGGGAATTGTTTGATAATTATTCGCAAAATCGCCTTTTAAATTTTCCAGATCTTTAACCGATTCTCTAATAAAAAGAATCAAATAAAGATAAAATCCATGTGCGAAAATTCCCCAACTAAAATTTTGAAAGTGCATTAAAATCCCAAAAAACGGAAGCAAAACCAAAACCGATGCTGTTATGTTTCCAACAATAGGAAACCTTTTTAACTTGTGCGAATAAAACCAAAGCAGAAAAATATACACCGCATAAAAAAACGCAGCGCGCCACGAAACCAGCCAGGCAATAGCCACACTTAAAAAATTCAGAAAAAAATAGACGCGAAACTGTGTAGCTTTACTTATTTTTTTATCAAGAATTGATTTGTAAGGTCGATTTATAAGATCTTTTTCGGTATCGTAAAAATTGTTGATAATGTAACCCGATGCAATTGCCAGCGAACTGCTAAAAATAATCAAAAACAAACCGCCATCGGTTAAAACACTAATGGCTCTCGATTGAGAGCCAAAAATAAAGATTGCCGAAAGATATTGTGCCAACACCACAACGGCGATATTGTATCCACGAACTACCGAAAAGAAACTGAAAAATTTTACTAATGTTCTTTTAAGTTGTCGTGTCTGTGTCATTTTTTAAAATCTGTAAACCAATTCTAATTTGTAATCTTTCAACGCTTCTTTTGCTTTGTTGTAATCTGGGGCAAAACCTAAAATGTAGCCTCCACCGCCCGATCCGCATAATTTTAAATAGTAATCGTTGCTATCAATTCCCTGTTGCCAAACGTTGTGGAACTTTTCTGGAATCATTGGTTTAAAATGGCTTAATGCTATTTTAGAAAGTTCTTTAGTATTAGTGTAAAGCGTTTTAAAATCGCCTTTTAAGAAATTTTCAACAGCGGCATCGGTATATTTAGCAAACTGAGATTTCATCATATTACGGAAACCTTCGTTCTTTAAATTATCCATAAAAATATTGACCATTGGTGCGGTTTCGCCAACCATTTCAGAATCGATCAGGAAAACAGCTCCGGTACCTTCTTCTTTTTGCGACGGAATTCCCGTTGGTTCGATATGATCTTTTGAATTGATTAAAATTGGCAAACTTAAATAGCTGTTCAAAGGATCCAAACCAGAAGATGTTCCATGGAAAAACGATTCCATTCTACCGAAAATCTTTTTCAAGGTTAACAGTTTTTCACGATTTAAATTCTCTAAAACCGTAATTTTTTCAGTAGCATATTTATCGTAAATCGCTGCAACCAAAGCACCGCTGCTTCCAACACCATATCCTTGTGGAATGCTGGAATCAAAGTACATACCCGCTTCAATATCTTTATTTAAAGCATCAATATCAAACTGCACCAATTCGGGTTCGTTCAACGTTAATTGATTTAAATACGAAGCAAAAGCTTTTAAACTTTGGTTAGATTTCTGTGCAATTTCACTCGGATTGTCATCAATTTTTAATGCACCGTTGTAAAAATTATACGGAATTGCCAAGCCTTTAGAATCTTTAATGATTCCGTATTCGCCGAACAATAGGATTTTCGAGTAAAATAACGGTCCTTTCATATCGTTTTATTTTGTATAACAAATGTAGTTAATTTTTTAATACAAAAGTGCTGTTTGTTAAATATTTCAATTGCTCAAAAACATCATTCAACCAATTGATTATCAAACCAAAAAACTTTAAACCGACAATAACTTGTACATTAAGTTACCTGCAATGTTGGCTGCACTGTACTTTATATTTTCGGCATTTTCACCTTCAAAAAGTTCATCGACCGTTTCTTTAAAAATAACCAGCCAATGGTTAAAATGTGCTTCGCTTAACGCACTTTTTTCATGAAGCTGTCTGTGAACCAACATAGGATTGCCCTTGAACGAACCTTTTGCAAACACAACAACTTCCCAGAAATCGTACATTTTTGGCAAATGAACCTGCCAGTTTGTTTTGGCTACATCATTAAACAAATAGCCTAAAATAGCATCTTGCTTCACTTTATCATAAAAAATATTGACCAATAATTCAATATCGGTACGCGATAAAATGTCATTCTTTCCCATTGTATCCTTTTAAATATTCAATCAAAATTCCATCATTAAAAATTGATCGTTTATGATTAAAGTCATATACCATAAATTTTACGTTCTTTATCTTTACATAAGAATTTTAAAACACAAAACATGAAAAAATTTGTAAAACACTTAGCAGTATTGTCTGTTGTTGTTTTGACTGCATCTTGCAATAAAAAAGAAACGCCAGCTACAACCGAACCTGCCATTATCGAAACAGAACAAACTACTACCGCACCGGCAAGCGATGCTTTTACTGTTGAATTAGAAAGTAACGATGCCATGCAGTTTAACAATACCGAAATTAAAGTTCCTGTAGGAAAAACGGTGGTTTTAACGTTGAAACATACCGGTAAAATGGCGAAAGAAGTTATGGGACACAATTTTGTTTTACTGAATAAAGGGGTTGATTTTACTGCATTTGCCGAAAAAGCTGCGGCTGCGAAAGACAACAACCATATTCCTGCCGATGCCGGAAAAGATATTATTGCACATACCGGTTTAATTGGCGGTGGAGAATCGGCAACAGTTGAGTTTACTGTTACAGAAGCCGGAACTTACGACTTTTTATGTTCTTTCCCGGGACATTCTGCTATTATGAAAGGAAAGTTGATTGCCGAATAATTTTATAAAATACTTGAACAATAAAGGGATCTGCTTTTGGCGATCCCTTTGTTTATTTAGTAATATATCTTTTGATTTTTAATTTCTACAATATTGTTCTTTTTCATTTTTCCCAACGCACGAATCACCGTTTCAACTCGTAAACCTGTAAAATTGGCAATTTCTTGTCGGGTTAAATCAATATGTTCTTTTTCTGTTGATTTTTTGTACGAATCTAAAAAAGACTGTACCCTAAATTCTGCTTTTTGATTGATGATATCTTTAGACGAAGTTGCTTTTGTATGGATACGGCGCGCCATTAGATTTAAAAATTCTTTTTGAATATCAGGAAATTCATCCAGAATTTTTAAGAATTTATCCTTTGACAATTTAATGATTTCCGATTTTTGAAAGATCATTGCCTATGCGGGATACTTTTCGTTTATAAACAAAGGCGGTTCACCAAAACTTTGTCCGTTTGAAAATATCCCTGGGTAAATTCCTTCCCGTCGTCGTTTGTGTTATACATTTTTACGCTGCCATAAACCAGCTGATAATAAAACGCAGCTTCTTCGCCTTCATGAAAAAGCACTTTCCCTTTTTCGTACTCGTTAAAAACAGCACCAAAAGACAAAAGCAAATCTATAGAAAGTTGTGGTTTCATTTTAGCAGATAATTATTTATGAATACCATAAACGCAATGGCGGCAACCATTTTTACAACAGCGACCTTTTAAAAAATGATAGGTTTCGGTAAAGACAAAAAAGCCGTTTTCCATATAAAAATGCAAACCTTCGACCATTTCGGTTGGACGTTTTGGAAACTTGTTGTTCAATGAAAACTTCATTAATTCATCGAACTTCTTTAAACAATCGCTGCACAAACAATCGTGCTGAGTTTTTTCATACAAAAACACCACGGTTTCATCTAAAAGTTCCACTTTCTGGCAATCGCAGTTTGCAATGTCATTTGCATTGCAAATCATTGGTTTGTGGCAGTGTGTACAGTTTTGTTTTTGCATTTTGAATCAAATTTTTATGATAATTCTATCGCTCCAAAGCCCATTACATCATGAATAAACTGATTGTTCTGACAATATTTCGCTAATTCGTCTGCAATAAACTTCTGAACTTCCTCTTTATAATTGTTCGGATAAAGCACGTGTACATTTGCACCGGCATCTAATGTAAAACAAACTGGAACGCGGGTTGTTTCTCTGAATTTCCAAATTTGATTGATGATTTCCAACGTGTTTGGTTTCATTAAAATAAAATATGGCATCGATGTCATCATCATGGAATGCAGCGTTAATGCTTCGCTTTCTACCAATGCAATAAATTCAGTTAAATTGCCTGATTTTAAAATTTGTTTCAGCTTCGCGATATTTTCATGTGCCTGTTGAAAACGACGTTCTGCAAACGGATGATTGTGCATTAATTCATGACCAACCGTGCTTGAAACCTGCTTTTCGCCTTTATCAACCAATAAAATAGTATCCTGATAATTTTCGAAAACAGAATTCAATTCATACGGAAATTCAACTCCGAACAAATCAGAACTGTCTTCAATACTTTCTGTTTCGCCCCAAACTACAATATTTCCTTTAATGCTTCTACATGCACTTCCCGATCCTAATCGAGCTAGTAATGATGCTTTTTGCAAGTAATAATCTTCGGTTTCGTTAGGATTTACCAACTGTTCTAACGCAATGATATTTGCAGACAAGGCTGCCATACCCGAAGCCGATGACGCGATACCTGAACTGTGCGGAAATGTATTTTTGGTATCGATTGTAAAATGATAGTCTAAAATGTACGGACACAAATCTTGAATACGTTCAAAATATTTCTGAATTTTTGGTCGGAATGATTCTTTTGGCTCACCTTCAAACAATAAATCGAATGAAATGTTTTTCTCCGTTTTTGGTTCGTACTGCAAAATTGTAACCGTTTTACAATTGTTCAGCGTAAAACTTAACGACGGATTTGCAGGAATTTGATTTTCTTTTTTGCCCCAGTATTTTACCAAAGCAATATTACTAGGTGCCGAAAATGTAAACGAACCTTTGTTGTTTATTTTTGAGTAATTGGTGGTTTTAAATGTATCTAAAATTGTCATTTTATTTGTTTAATTTTTTAGTTCTCGACAAGCTCGAACTGACGCACTGTTATTATTCTACCGTCACTTCGAGTAGCGAAATGAAATGGAGCGTATCGAGAAGTTCTATTTATCAAGTTCTCAACAAGCTCGACTACTTTATTTATTAGAGTCCTCGTCACTTCGAGTAGCGAAATGAAATGAAGCGTATCGAGAAGTTCTATTTATCAAGTTCTCAACAAGCTCGACTACTTTATTTATTAGAGTCCTCGTCACTTCGAGTAGCGAAATGAAATGAAGCGTATCGAGAAGTTCTATTTATCAAGTTCTCAACAAGCTCGACTACTTTATTTATTAGAGTCCTCGTCACTTCGAGTAGCGAAATGAAATGGAGCGTATCGAGAAGTTCTCGACAAACTCGAACTGACGAAACGTTCATTTACCCTTAAGTAATAAAACTAATTAATATTTTGCTGCAATGGCATTCGCTGCCAAAAAACCTGTTGTCCAAGCATTTTGAAAATTAAAGCCGCCGGTAATGGCATCTATATTTAAAATTTCGCCGGTAAAATACAAATTATCTTGCAATTTGCTTTCCATTGTTTTAAAATTCACTTCTTTCAGGTCAATTCCGCCGGCAGTTACAAATTCGTCTTTAAACGTGCTTTTTCCGTTTACGTTAAATTCGCTCTGTGTTAACTGTTCTGCCAAATTTACCAACTGTTTTTTAGAAACATCTGCCCAAATTAAATCTTCCGAAATCATTGACGCTTTAACCAATTGCTGCCACAAACGATTTATTAAACCATATTGGGCATGCTTAATAATTGTTTTTTTAGGATTACTTTGTTTCAATTGCATTAATTCTTCCAAAACCTCATCGAAAACAAAATCGTTTGTCCAATTAATTATAATCTTAAACTGATAGTTTTTATCGAACAATTCACGTGCACCCCAAGCCGAAAGTCTTAAAATTGCCGGTCCGCTCATTCCCCAATGCGTAATCAGTAAAGGTCCGTTTGCTTTTAAGGTTGATCCTTTTACTTTTAACGAAATCATTTCTGTTGAAACACCCATTAAATCTTTAATTCGATCATCTTTAATATTGAATGTAAATAACGAAGGAACCGGATTTACAATGGAATGATTTACCGTTTTAAGCAGATCCCAAACTTTAACGTTGCTGCCGGTTGCCATAACCAATTGTTTTGACTGATAAGTATCTTTTGAAGTTTCGATCTTCCAAAAATCATCTTCTTTTAAAAGTTGCTGAACAATGGTTTGCTTTATGATTTTGATGTTGAAGTTTGCTGCTTCGTTCAAAAAACAATCGATAATAGTTTGGGAATTATCCGATTCCGGAAAAACGCGTCCGTCTTCTTCAATCTTTAATGACACATCGCGTTCGCTGAACCATTCCATAACATCGCCCGTACAAAAGGCATGAAAAGGACCTTTGAGTTCCTTTTCGCCTCGGGGATAAAATTTTGCTAAAACATTTGGTATAAAACAGGCGTGCGTTACATTGCAACGACCACCACCCGAAATTTTGACTTTAGATAGTACTTCGTTGCTTCGTTCTAAAATGGCAATTCGTAAATCCGGGTTTTGTTCTGCCAGATTAATTGCCGTGAAAAAGCCCGAAGCACCACCACCTACAACAATAACATCAAAATTGTGCATCATTTTCTACAATAATTTTCTACAAAATGTGGATTCTAATAGCATCTAAAGTTCTAATTGCATCTAAATCTTAAATTTAGTTGTTTGGAACGATTTATGCATATAATTTGTATCTTGCAAAGATAATGAATCATATTCCCTATAGATGAAATTTATTATGAAATATAAAAGTTTAATTTTTCTTGTTGCCGTTTTAAGTATTGTATCGTGTAAAACATCTAAAAAAAACACGGTAAAAGATGCCGATAAAAACGAAAAAGACAAGAAAGAATTAGTTAGAAAAGGCAAAGAAGAAGTTTTTTATACCGAACAGATTAAAAACGATTTTAGATCGGTTACAGAAACTGCTCAGAAGAAATTCCTGGAATCATACAACGCTACCGATAAAGAATATTCTATTTTATTTTTTACGCAAGGCTTTACAGGCGAAGAAGTTGTTGTAAAAAATGACGATAACACCCTTTACAAAGGAATGGTTTTAACAAACAAAAGAACCGGTTTAGCAAAAAACATGCGAATTGTAAACACCGATGTTACCAGTATTTACGACAAAGCTACCAAGAAAACAATTTACATTAACACAGATAAGGCACGCAAACATAAGTTTATTTATGTGATGAAAGGCAACGTTGCAGACGACAAACCTTACAAAATTACATTTAGCGATAAGTTGCGACCTGAAAAATAAACAACAACCCTATTTAACCTTTTTTCAACAACAAACAACTGAAAAAGACATCATTAATTGATGTCTTTTTTATAAAATCATATCTATGTAAGGAATAATAACATTGTAGCCTTTTTCTTTAAAATATTCTGTAGGACTGTGATCTGATACAACCATAACAAAGTCGCCACCCCAGCCGCCAAGGCTTTTTATCAATCCGTTGAAATCTGGAAACAATTTTTTTTGAATGGTTGGTGTTTCTAAAATGGCACTTAGATTTTGTTCGTAACTTTTAAAGAAGGATACAAAGGTTTCTAAATTTTGAATTTGCAATAATTCATCTGTCATTTGTGAAACCTGCTTTATTTCTGCTGATAAATTCTTTTGTTTTTTTCTGAAATTTGCAATAGCATCTTTACTGTCGCGCTTTTTGTTCAGATACACAAAATAAATATGATTTTTAAACGGTGGATTGAAATTGACCTGCTCTACAATAGGTTTATTGTTTACTATTTGATAAGTTAATGGTGTATTTTTTTGAGCACAAGCAATATCAAACCCACTGCCACCAAACGATTTTTGCAACAATTTAAAAGCATCAATTTGAAACCATTGTGCGATATTGTTTATTAAGGTAGATGATGTTCCCAACCCCCAATTTCGTGGAAATGTCAATTTGGTTTCAACCAAAAAGCCGTTATTTTCTAATATGGAAGGATTCATTAAATGTGCCTGATGCAGAATCTAAA
>CAMLFV010000109.1 GCA_946479395.1 uncultured Flavobacterium sp.
ATCTGCACAGAGTTTCTCTCGGTTATAGAGAGACAAAGTAAGCACATCGGTAGATTCTAATGCATCAATGGTAAAAGTAGCTTCCGTTTGATTAAAATACGCTTGCTAATCGGTAATCCACCAATTTTCCATTGCAAATTGCATAATGTGCTCTTTCCTTTCCTTATTCAGGTAAGATGCTTTTAACAAACCATTAATCACAAAATAATCATTTTGTACGGTATCTCCTTCTAGAATTAAAATCTGATGCTTTTTAAATTTTTTCAAGGTAAAATGAGACAGAATGTACTCGAACTCCAGGTCAGTTAATGGCGTAATTTTCTCAATTTGACGTCTTAAAACCTCACTCATATTTTTATTATTCTAAATTGCAAACAAAAGAATTGTTGACTCCAAATGTAAACTATTGAAACCAAAAAATCCATCGCTCTTGATGGATTTTTTAAATATGGTAGATGGAATTCTTATGGATTGGAAGAGAAAACAAAAGCTACCGAATGATATCTTGGTCGGACCTATTTTTGTGTTTGTGGATTGTAAAAATCAATTGATAAAAGAAATCCGAAAAAGCAGTTTAATATTTTAATGAAACAACAAATCAATATCGCAAGAAAGTTTTCAGGATCTGAAGGAAGTAATGCCTCATACAACTCTATTTTGCATTGAAATTGGTAAGCTAAGGAAAATGGAATTTTAACAACCTATATTAGTATACCATCCATTAAAATTGTCTCGCAGTTGAAATAAAAATTTTATTAAAGAAATAAAACTGCAGCCTTATTGGCTTGAAATACATATTTTCAAATTCTGCTATTTTACGTAATTCGATTAAAATTAATTTGTAACTTGCTTCTAAGTTGCTCATAATTGTATCTGATTGTCAGTCAATACAATATACTAATTATTAGTGTTTTGAGCAACTTTTTTATAATGCACTACGGGTTCACATATATTTTTTGTAACTTCATAAAAATTAAAATTGCGTATTATGAAAAAATCAGTTTTATTACCAGCAATGTTATTCGCGGCATCGGTTATGCTATGGTCTTGCGATAACAAAAAAGCAAAAGACAAAGACGGTGGAACAGCCGAAATTGAGAACACAGACTTAGTAGCAAGCGGAACCTACACGGGAACTGCAAAGGAAGTTGACCCCGAAGAACAGGAAATTTATGTGGAGACTGCGGATGGAAAAATTTTGGAACTTTACTTTAACGAAACCACCAAACTTACAAAAGGCGGAACCGATGTTCCTTTTAGAGAGCTTAAAAAAGTGAATAGTTTGTAAGTAACCGTAGAGAACAAAGGCAACAGCTTAAAACCTATTGAAGTTAAGATTCTGGATTAACGCAGTTTCTTAATAAAATTATTAATTCAACATTAAAAATAACAACCCCTTATGAGTATATACTCACAAGGGGTTGTTTATTTATGTAAGGTGCAAATAGGCAATAATGCTTTGACCCGTGTTAGTTGATCATAGTTTCAGTAATTAGCTACCGATTGCAATTGCATACCTACTGCTAACTGTTTCCCAATTAACAACTGTCCACAACGCAGTAAGATAATCAGCTCTTTTATTTTGGTATTTTAAATAATAGGCATGTTCCCATACATCAATTCCAAAAACAGGGATTCCTTTTACTTCAACTACATCCATTAAAGGATTATCCTGATTAGGAGTAGAGGTTATAACCAATTTTTTTTCGGGAGTAACAACCAGCCATGCCCATCCCGAACCAAATCTTGCACCAGCCTCTTTATTGAGGGCTTCTTTAAATGCTTCCATACTACCAAAAGCATCGTTTATTGCTTTTGACAGCTCTTGCGAAGGCTGCGTGCTCTTTTTAGGGGTAAGAACACTCCAGAACAGTTCATGATTGTAATGACCCCCGGCATTATTTCTAACAGCAGCACTGTGCTCTGAAATATTTGCCAGAATATTTTCCAGTCGCTCTTTTTCTAAAGCCGTACCCGCAACAGCCTTATTAAGGTTGTTTACATACCCAGCCGCATGCTTTGAATAATGAAGTTCCATTGTTTGCGCATCAACAACATTTTCAAATGCATTGTAGGCATATGGAAGAGCAGCCTGTTTAAATTGTGCAGATATTGTCTGCGTAAATGCAATTCCAAAGACTGCCATTGTGATGATTGTTTTCATTGATAATTTAGGTTTTAATTTAATTTTTACTGAGTTAAAAAGCTTGTTATGATTTTTCTTTTGATTAGTAAGGCTTGTTTTATTCTTTAAATGGTTCTACGTGAATAAGCACGTGCCCCAAGTTAGGTATATGATGCCTTAAATAATCTTTCAGGCGATGTGCCGTATCATGCCCTTCGGTCACTGTAAGCTTGCCACTTACCATCGCGTGCAGATCAACGTGGTATTTAGATCCTGACTTTCTAACAAAACACTTTTCCGTTCCTTCAATTCCATCTACTTCTACAGACTTCATTTTTATCTCATTTATCAGTTCCTGATAGACATTTTCATCCATTATTTCTCCAAGAGCTGGTCTGAATATTCATAACCTTTACCCAACAACAATGCTATTGATATTCCTATGAAAGCTGCTACAGATGTAATGGCATGGCTGCGATGATGCCATGCATCGGCTTTTAAAGAAGAACTGCCTGTCTCCCTACTCTTTTTTATGACGACTCTATAGGAAGCTTCCTTCCAAATGATAATTGCTCCCAATACAAACAATGTCCAAGGCTTAGGAAGTTGATGCGGTGTACCGATATTTTGTATACTTTCGTACGCAATTATGGTTGCAGATATTATTAGGAAGCCTACTACCGCAAAAGTGACGAGAGGTTCGATTCTACCGTGACCGTACGGATGATTCTTATCAGCAGGTCGTTGTGCATACTTTAATGCGAATAATACCAGAAAAGAAGAGAATATATCTGCTGTTGATTCAATTGCATCTGCAATCAATGCATACGAATTTCCAAAATAACCTGCCAGCCATTTCAATAAGGCAAGTACAAAATTACCCGCAATACTAAAATAGGTGGTCTTGATTGCTTTTTGTTCCGAAGATACTGACATAACTATTCCTCTACTTTATTTTTTAACGCCATCAAAAGCGCATAAGCACCATTATTTACAATTTTTCTGTTCTGAAGCAACTGAGCATTTACTAAACCGATGCTACCTTGGAACGTATTGCCTGTTTGAACTTCAATCATGCGAAATTTCCCTAAAGCCATTTGTTCAAAAACATAATTCTTGCCTTCAAAAGATACAACGGCATCTGCCGGTAAAGTAAAAGCATCAACATTATCCAAATCAATCAAGGCATTAATATAGAGTCCGTTTACCAATTCTGTTGTGTTTGTATTTATTAATTTGGCGATAACTTCCGTGCTACCGTCTTCTAAAATACTGTTGCCTTTGGTTATAATTTTTGCTTTTAATTTATTATCGGTGTTTGCATTGGTAAAAACGCTTACATTTTGACCAATGGTTATCTTTTCCAGATCTTTCTCAAACACTTTTATTTTTAGGATTAACCCTTGTTGATTTATCAGTTCTACTAATTCATCAGACGGTGCTACGTATTTACCTTTATTAACATTTACCTGGCTTACAACGCCACTAAACGGAGCTACGATATTTATGCTTCTTTGAATTTTTCCGGCAGCTACGTTTGATGGATTAATGTTTAACAACCTTAGTTTTTCTTCCAGTCCGTTTTTTATTGCCAGTAAAGATTTATACTCTGTTTCGGCCTGCTGCATTAGCTTATCGCTTGTAGATTTGGTCGTATTCAGTTCTTTTTGTCGATTATAATTTGGGGCTGCACTTAATAATTGTGCCTGTGTAGTTAGATAATCCTGCTGAATCTGTATGAACTGATTGTCTTCGATAATAAGAATTACCTCACCTTTTTTGACAAATTTCCCAGGCAAAACACGAACCGACTTTACATGTCCGCCTAAAGCACTTGATATTGAAACTTTAGAATCGGGCTCCACATCAACCTTACCATTTAATTGCAACGTACCTGAAATCTGCTTTTTCTCTATCTTAACCGTACTAAGCTCAATTGTTTTGAGCTGTTCTTTTGTTAATATCAACTCATTATTGGTAGCTTGAGATAACGCTTTTCCAGTTTCTTCTTTAACTGTTTCGTTTTTACATGACAGTACCAAAAAAGCACTTATTATTATAAATAGATATTTCATTTAATTTTTATTTAGCGTAAAAAATATAGTTTAACTGGGCAACCGACTGGTTGTATTGACTTAGCGTTTCGAAATAATTACTTTGAATGGTAATTGCTTGATTATTTAGCATAATCCACTGTAAGTAATCTATTTCGCCGGCTGCAAACTGCTCTTCAGCCGTTTTAAATATTAATTCAGCGTTAGGGAGCTGTTTTTCTTTATAATCTTTCAGAATTTCTTTTTGCGTATAATAATTGGCTAAAGATTCCTGCAGTTTATTTTTAAAAAGCAACGTTTGATAAGCAAACTCGTTTTCTGCAATTTCCACTTTTTGTCTGCTTGCATTTACTACCGCTTTCTGTGCTTTTGTAAAGATGGGAATACCAATTCCCAACTGAACAGAATTAAACATACCTTTATTAATATCCTGCATGGTTTGTGTATAATAGCCTACATTCAAATTAGGTAAAAACTTAGCTTTTTCTAATTTAACAGCGGCTTCGTTACTTACTATCTGCTGCTTTAGCAACTGCAATTCAGGATGATTTAAGTTATTATCTGCAAGTAATTGTTCCTTGTTTATCTCACTGACAATTTCACCTTCGGGCTGATAATTTTCAGTAGTGTTTAATAGCATCTGAAATTTTAAAAGCGTGATGTCGTATACCGTTCTTAGTTCTTTCAGTTGGATTTTTATTTGTGAACGCTGCAAATCGGCCGATGCTTTTTCCATTACATTTGCTTCACCGTATTTTAAGCGATTGGATGTTTTTTCTAAAAAATCGACAAAAAGACTGTCGACACGTTGTAATAACTGCTGTTTTTGGCTAAGAATCAATAATCGGTAAAAAACATCGGTTACTTCCTTTTCCAAATTAGCTGCCGTAATTTTTTCGTTGACCAAAGCTTCTTTCCATTGTTGGTTTAAAAAGTCTTTTTTTCGATTATAAACCGTAGGAAAAGAAATTTCCTGGCTAATTCCTATTTTATAATCAGTTGATAAACTGTTGATCCTACCAAATTCGCCAGAAACAGCAGTTTGAGGAATATCTAAATAACTTTCTTTTAATTTTTGCCGGTACTGCGTTTGTAAAGTACTGTTTTTTAAAACCAAACTGTTTTCATTTGCAATGGTTAAAGCCTGTTTTAACGTAACTTTTTGTTGTGCAAAACTTGACACACTACATAGCAGCAGCATTATTACAGTTATGGATTTGGTCATTTTTCTGCGTTTTTTGGGTTTCGATATTTTTTCGAATAATATATAAAGTATGGGTAGTACAAATAAGGTTAAAAAAGTTGCCAACATTAAGCCGCCAATTACCACGGTTGCCAGCGGACGCTGTACTTCGGCACCCGAACCGTTGCTTATTGCCATTGGTAAAAAACCTAAAGACGCTACAAAGGCTGTCATTAATACCGGACGCAGCCTTACTTTTGTTCCCAACAGCACTATACGCGTTGTATTTGCAATTCCGCTGTCTTTTAACCTGTTAAATTCGGCAATCAGCACAATACCATTTAGTACTGCCACACCAAATAATGCAATAAAACCAACACCTGCACTTATACTGAACGGCATGCCGCGCAATGCTAAGAAATATACACCGCCAATTGCCGATAACGGAATAGCCGTGTAAATTAACAGACTGTATTTTACCGACCTGAAGGCAAAGTACAACAACAGAAAAATTAATGCCAGCGATACCGGCACAGCAATTCCCAAACGAGCTTTTGCCTGATTTAGATTTTCAAAAGCACCTCCGTACGAAATGGCATAACCGGTTGGCAATTTAATTTGGGCATCAACTTTACTTTGCAGTTCTTCTACAATACTTTGCACATCGCGGTTTCGTACATTAAAACCTACCACTATTCTGCGTTTTGTATCCTCTCTCTGTATCTGGTTGGGACTGTTTTTTAATTCAACCTTGGCAAGTTGCGCCAACGGTATCTGTGTTCCATTGCTTGCAGGAATCAAAATATTTCTGATGTCATCGATATTTTTTCTCTTGGCATCATCCAATCGAACAACCAGATTAAACCTGCGTTCGCCTTCAAAAACCATTCCCGTACTTTGACCTGCCAATGCGGTATTCACAATGCGGTTCACATCGGCAATATCTAAATTGTATCGGGCAATTGCATTTCGATCCATATCTATGACAACCTGCGGCATTCCGCTTACCGGTTCTATATAAAGATCTTGAGCACCTTGAACGGTTTGAATGATAGCACCCAGTTTTTGCGCATTTAATGCCAGCGAATCCAAATCTTCTCCAAATATCTTACACACAACATCCTGGCGTGCACCGGTCATTAATTCGTTAAAACGCATCTGCACGGGAAACTGAAAACCTGCCGTTAGTCCGGGAATGGTATGGATTGCCTTGCTCATCTTCTCTGACAATTCAGGAAATGTTTTAGCCGATGTCCATTCTTTCTTGGGTTTTAATACAATAATCATATCACCGGCATCCATAGGCATTGGTTCGGTAGGTATTTCGGCACTTCCAATTTTTGTTACTACTTTTTCAACCTCTGGAAACTGATCTTTAAGGATTTTTGCCGCCTTACTAGTATACTCAATAGTAGTATTAATGTTGCTTCCGGGTAAAATACGAGCCTCTACCGCAAAATCGCCTTCTTCTAAAGATGGGATAAACTCGCCCCCCATTCCAGACAATACTACAACTGCACCAACAAACAATGCCGCTACTACACCTAATATCAACGTTGGAATGCGAAGCGCTTTTATAAGATACTTTTGATGGAAGTTTTCTACCCTGCTCATAACCCTGTCTGAAAGGTTTGGTCGTTCTTTTTTCTTCTTGCTTAAAATAAGCGAACTCATCATGGGAACATACGTAAGCGATAAAATAAAGGCTCCAATTAATGCAAAGGCAACTGTTTGTGCCATAGGCTTGAACATTTTACCTTCGATACCGCTTAATGTAAATATGGGCAGATACACTATTAAAATAATGATTTGACCAAAGACCGCACTATTAACCATTTTTGTTGCAGATGAAACTACCTGATTGTCCATGTCACCGTTGCTGAGGCGGTTATTCAACCCGAACTTTTTACGATGCGCCAACTGATGCATGACGGCTTCGACAATAATAACGGCGCCATCTACAATCAAACCAAAGTCTAAAGCTCCCAGACTCATAAGGTTACCTCCTACGCCAAACATATTCATCATGATTATGGCAAACAGCATAGATAAAGGAATTACAGATGCTACCAGAAAACCGGCTCGGAAATTACCTAAAAAGACAACCAGTACAAAAACCACAATCAGCGCACCTTCTGCCAGATTTGTTTTAACGGTACTTATGGTATTATCTACCATTTTTGCCCGATCTAAAAAGGGTTCTATTACCACGCCTTCGGGTAGTGTTTTCTGAATTTCTGCCAAGCGTTCTTTTATATTCTGAACCACATCGTTACTGTTTGCCCCTTTAAGCATCATTACTATTGCACCTGAAACTTCGCCCTGATCATTATAAGTCATAGCACCATAACGTATAGCAAAACCAATGTTTACTTTGGCTACATCTCGAACAAAAACAGGTGTACCCGAATTTGACTGTTGAACCTTAATATTTTCTATGTCCTGGACAGATCCTATCAAGCCTTCGCTGCGGATAAACAATACCGCCGGACCTTTTTCTATATAAGCCCCACCTGTATTTTGGTTGTTTTTTTCTAAAGCGTTAAAAACATCGTTTATTGTGAGGTTATGTGCCTGTAACTGTTGCGGATTTATCGATATTTCGTATTGTTTTAATTTTCCGCCAAAACTATTTACATCGGCAACACCTTTTACGCCCAGTAACTGTCGTCTTACAACCCAATCCTGTATGGTGCGTAATTCTGTTTCATCGTATTTATGTTCATAACCTTCTTTAGCCCGAACGACATACTGATAAATTTCTCCCAATCCGGTAGATATCGGTCCCATTTCCGGTGCTCCAATTCCTTCGGGAATCTGGTCTTTTACCTGTTGTAAACGTTCGGCTACCTGCTGGCGCGCCCAGTATATATCGGTATCATCATCAAAGACAATGGTTACCAACGATAAACCGAAACGAGAAAAACTGCGTATTTCTTCAATACCGTTTATGTTGCTGTTTGCCTGTTCTACCGGAAAAGTTACCAAGCGTTCTATATCCAATGCACCAAAAGACGGTGCTACCGTAATAACCTGTACCTGATTGTTGGTAATATCGGGTTGTGCATCAATTGGTAGCTTTGTGGTTTCGTAAGTACCAAAAAACACTAAGGCTAAGGTAAACAGCCCTATAATGAGTTTGTTCCGTACGGAAAACTCAATTATTTTATTAAGCATTAAAATCTTCTTTAAAATTGTTATTAATCAAAAAACATATAGCATTACACCCTTATCTTTTTAGGGATAGGATACATACTTTCAATAAAAATTGATTAACAACGTTTTGGCGGCTGCCAAATAGAAGATAAATAGGAATTAGGAATTGTACCCTGGCGATGAAAAACAATTGTTTTGAAGTGTGTATCAACAGTTATTTTATCGGGTAAGTTTAAATTTTCGGCAGGAATAACCAGAATGTTCAGCAAATCGGAATGCTGCATAAACGGAAGTTTCATATCGGTTTCCCAATCGGCATCTTTTTCATGACCGCCGTAGTGATGCACCATATAATCCATAAAAGTCATGCTATTATCTTCTTCTGTATGTTCAACGAAGTGATTGATCAACACAGGAACTTTCAACAACTGAACCAATTCTGTTGTTGAAAAAAAAT
>CAMLFV010000110.1 GCA_946479395.1 uncultured Flavobacterium sp.
ATCAATTATTTGAACAGCAGCATCCGCACTTTTGTGTTCCCATCCGTTGCCGATGAGGTAAGGTACTTCAAGGAAGTACAGCCGTTGCTGGTGAAGGAATATATATTCTTTAAAGGTCTGCAGCAATTTTATAGCAATGTTTCACCACTGCGTTTGCAGCAGCCAAAAGTGTTCAGCAAGGAAATAGACCGTCTGTTGCAGTTCACAGATAGCGAAAGGACTTTTTATGACTATATCTGTCAAAAACATACTTATAACGACCTGCTGTATTTCCGTAGGTTATCTGAAACCAACGAACACTCTGTTTACAGCCTTACGGGTGATCTGCATTCTTCCTGTTCCCACGGGTTTCTTCTGGCCAAGCTGTTGGCTTATGAAAAGCTGGTAAGGTTTTATACGCAGCAGCTTCGGAAGCTTACGCAACCTGCCAGCATCTCTGTGAACCATACGGCGCGCCTTAAGTGGACTGCAAAGAAGGTCGACGCCGTGGAATTGGTTTATGCCTTATATTTTTCCGGCGCGGTGGATACCGGAGAATGTACGCTTCAAGACCTCGCCAAACAGTTCGGGAACATCTTCCAGGTTCAGATTGCCGATCAGTTATACCGTGAGTTTATCGATATCAAGCGACGCAAGATCGAACCGGCACGGTTCCTTGTAAAGCTCACCGACCAGTTCCGCGAAAGGGTGGAAGACGACTATTTGTAAAGCGCGTATTCACTTCTTATGTGGTTAAGCACCAGTTTTTTTGTAAGCTATGTAGAACAGTTCTATTAGAGCGCTGGCAATGTCAAATAAAAGCTTGTTGCTGGATCAATATTGTAAATGGTATATAAACTAGCGGTATTAAGCTTTTAGCGGGTGTCAAAATTGTGCAGGTAGTATTAAAGCATATCGGGGTGCGAAGCGCCGTTTCGATAGGCTGGCTAGCAAACAAGATTTTGACCGTTAAAAGCTTGACCGCAATAAAAGCACTTTTATTCAAGCGCTATTATTTTGTTTTAGTTTTCATGATTACTTCGCCTTAGACTATACCGGTAATATTTTTCTTTTGAAAAGGCTCGTAGTTGGTACTTTTTGTGCGTAAAAAGTACGGAAAAACCGAAATGTAGCAATTACAGACAATGGGGATTGTAAACCGAAAACTAAAGTTGTATTAATATGAATCTAAACCCGACATTATAAAAAAGCCGTAAAACGAGGAATATTTTTACAAGTTAAGAACAAAATGCTTGTTTGAGCAGAGCGAAATGGAAGGTTAACTTCGTTCAGTCGCTTCGCTCGAGTCACGATTTCAAAATGCAAAATAGATGATACAACATACAAAAAGAAAAGACCTTTGCTTCATCTGGTCACAAAAATGAAGAATGACAGTTAATTTTAATTGTTGTAAATGTCGTAGTCATTGAATTTTTGATAAACAACGGAATAGTTTAATTATGGGAATCTACGCACATACCTATAACGGGAATGTAAAAACAGATTTTGATCGAATAATTTTTTTTCCCAAGGTGGGAAAATTACCAAACCATTCATCCGTATTTAGCTGAATAAAAATTCAAAATTATGGACTTCAATCAAACTTTCGAATTAAAAGACGGTATGCGCAAATACAATTTTGTAAGATGTATAATGTACCTGCAGCTGCAGGCTAGGGAACTATACGGTAGCAATTACCACATCCGTCCCTCACAAAGAACGCAGTTGCAAAAACTGTTGGCGTACGCTACAGCAGACCGGGACACTTGTACGTTTTACGGTTTAGACCTGAGCAAGGGCTTATTGATAAGCGGACCCGAAAACAGCGGAAAGACCAGCCTGCTGCATCTGCTGAAACCTTTCTTTGAACATGAACGGCACTATTTTATCCGCAGCTGTAGGGAAGTGGTATATTGTTACGACCTGTTCGGTAAACAATCTTTACAATGGTATACCGATAAAGAATTATGTTACTGCTACGATGATCTGGGTATCGTTCCCCGTTGTATAAATAGGAAGTTGGATCGTTCCGTGGTTTGGGAACTGGTTAAAACAAGGTTTGTGGGTAGCACGGCTATTACGCACATCATTACGCGGCTGGATACCGAAGCACTTTGTAAGGTCTATGGTAGGCATTTTACGGCCTTGCTGTTCCGTAACCTCAACCATATTGAATTCACAGAATCATTTAATTTAATATAACCGATTATGAAGAAGCAGGAAGTAAGGTTGTGTATTTATCCGAAAGACGTTCAACGCATCACCGGTAAAAGCTACCGGCAAAGCATACGTATATTGAATACCATACGGCAATTATTTGATAAACATGATAAAAGCTATGTGTCGGTTTTTGAATTCTGCGTATATAGCGGACTTCCTTACGAGGAGGTAGCTGCGTTTTTAGATTAGCTGCATTCGCAGGCGTGTTGTTATTTGGATAATTGATAGCTCTTTTATCAGCTTCCCATATTAGGTTAGGCTGGCTGTGAAAAGGTAGCTGTGCCATCAATGGCCTTACTTCTTGACTTTATAACATAAATAACTGTTACACAACTCCTTAATTTTAAAAAGATCATGATGAATATCGCTTTGTTTAGTGTTTATAAGCGAGGTGTATTTTTTAATAAGCATACTGAATTCTAAATTTTGCGTTGCTTAAAATGAAGTATTTGATGTTGTATTAGATAGATTTATAAAAAACAAGTTCTTTTCCTTTATGTAAGGATAAAACTTGGGCTGAAGTTTTGGGAATTTTAAAAATAAAACGCAGGTATTTCTTCAAGTTGTACGATAAACTTGACATCAATACATGTTTGTTTGCCTGCGCCGTTCCCCGACTGTTGATACGCCAAAAAGGGCACGTGTGCGGCTTATAGTGGAATGCCAAGACAATTCTTCGTTTAAATCATCCTTAATAATATGTATTACCTTCATTCTTCCTGTTTTTACGATTAATTACTGACAATATACGTTAAATCAACATTTTACGGAAATTATGTAAGTTTGTTTTTGTGAATGATATGTTTTGAATTTAATTAACAAAATTTATTTTCAACTATTCGTGATCAAATTTATTTTTAAAAATTGGTCAGCAAATGTTATTGGTGCGTTGTTTTATGCATTTACTATCAGCCGTCAGTTTTGTATTTAGTAATGTCGAATTCAAAATCTAATAATTCTTTAGGATGAACATTAAGTGCTAATGCAAATTTCATTAAAGTTTTTAAAGTAAGATTTTTTTTTCCTTTCTCGTGCTTACTGACATCTGCTGTATCAATACCAGTAAGGAATTCAATATCATTTTGAGTTTGTTTGTTTTTAATTCGTACGTCATGTATTTTTTTACCAATGAGTATTTGTAAATCTTTAGTAATATCCATTTTGCTCTATTATATACAGCAAATTGCATTTAATAATTAAAATTTTTATTGGATTATAATCCAATGTTTAAAATAATTGTTTATATTTGTTATATAATTACAACATATTGTAATTTTGCAATACTTTATATAGATAATATTTAGCTATTGCTTAGAGTCTCGTCATTGAAAACTGGTAATTTTTGGACACACGAGATGATAAGTAGATTAGCTCACGACCATGGCGTGAGCTCACTTATCCTGTGTGTGGGTATACCAGTACCTCAATGGCGGATATGTTGAGTTTCACGCCTTTTTATGCTTCTTACTCAACTTTTGATGGTTATGGTGCTGTGCGCAGGTGCCAATGTTAATAGATATTTTAACAAAGATTAAATCTAAATTTAAAAATTTATAAGGTTTTATAGCTGGTTTTAAACTCGATGTTGTAGCGCATTTTATTAAAGTGCCAAACCGAAAAATTTTCGGAATAGCAACTAGGAGGATACTCCGTAGATAAAGCATAGTAAAGGCATGGATAGTGCATGAAATACATTTTCGGAAAAAACAGTAAAAAACAGTGGTTTATTCTAAATTTTTCGATTTAGTCAGAAAAAACGGAAAATTCAAAAATATAAAAAATGGTGGTTTAAGAAGTAAAAACAGTTAAAGATAACAAATTTAAAATAAACCGCGGAAATACCGTGTGCAAAATTGGTTTTTGCACTATAAATGAAATTTGTTCTTGAGGAAAAATTTTATTCATTAAACCTAATTCAGAAATCTTTTTTCTTTTGACCGCAAACCGTAAGGTTCACGGCTTCCAAGCTGTAAAATAGAGTCTGGACGTAAAAGAAACAAACACAAGCCTATTGTAGTTTATCTACTTATTTAGAGGGGACTAAGGCGCAGTGTTCATGAGAACAAAAGTAAAATAGACATGCTCGAATAAAACTCCTGAGCGTCACTACTCGTGGTCGATTAACGATTTAATAGCGAAATCAAATAAACTTGCTTTTTCAAAGCTTCGGACAACATTTGATTTTGCGCTATTTTCATCGAATCGACGCTCACTGCGTTGTGAATGCTCAGTTTTAAATTGTAGTAACTTGTATTATTGGATTTATGATTGAAAAGGGAATAGACTAACTAGGAGAATCTAAAAACCGACATTATAGAAAAGCCGTGAAGCGATGAATGTTTTTACACGTTAAGAACAAAATACCTGTTTGAGCGTAGCGAAATCGAAGATTCATGAATACATTATTATAAAATATTAAAGAATGAATAATATTGTTTTGTTTAGTGTAAAAATATGAAGAGTAGGCTTTTTTATGGAGTCTTGAAATCAAGAGCACTTGTATTTGTTGGTAGAATTATAATTTTTTAGCTCGAAGATTCACGAACACAAAAATAAAATAAAATCGGTGAGTAATTTTTGGTTCGTTTTGCATCAAGGTAAAATGAACAAAAGAAATTGAAAAACTGGATGTGATACTGCATCACTTGTATTGCTTTAGCGGAAGTGCAGTATGACAAAGTCGATAGCATATTGAATTTTGAATGAAAAACGAAAGAGATCTTTCATTATGTTCAAAATGACAACCAAAACAGAAAATTGTAGTAACATAAAACAAAACAAAAATGTAAAATATATGAAGATAAATCTTACAGCTAAAAAACAATCACAACATACAAAAAGTTAGCTGCGTAAGTCACGAGCAAAGCACATAACAGCTTCTAAACCATAATAGATTAAATATTAATATAGTTAGTTAAGTGAAGTAGTTAAACCCCTGGGAGCGTTATGTGCCGAAGCTCTGAAAGAAGTATAATCCCATAAACCCAAAGCTTTTTTTGGGCTATATGGAGAAGCCCCATTTAAGCTTTGGCTTTATTAAATCCGAAGTTGAACTTTAAATTGTAAGTGAAGTATAAGGTCGATAATACACGAATCTAAGCGCCATTGGCAAGAAAATGAATAGCTTGTCCCGATTTAGCGGGGTTGCCTCGCTGCATAAAGCGTAATCACATCGGCGAGCGTAGCGATGGTTTCGATGAGATAGCTTTAAAAGCGAAAAGGTAACCGTTTGCGAGCCACGGCAAGATTAAAAAAACTTTGCTTCTTTAGTTATAAAGAAGAAGAAAACGGAATGTAATAATCACGAATAAAGGGATTGATAATCCAGAGAGATTTATCACACCGTTCAATGCAGCTTGAACAGCGAGGATAATATATTAGATCTTTAATTGGAAAATAATTTTAATGGATACACATATTATCATGAATATCCAGCCCATTAAGCCAAAGGCGTTAAAAACGTTAAATGAAACTTCGTAAAGAAATTTCGGCGCAAGGCATTCGAAATTTTAGAAGTAAAAGCCAACGTTTAGCCTTTGGGTTGCAGGGCTGAAAAAAGAGACTTTTTGTTACTTTTTAGTCATAAAAAGTAAAGAAGAAAAATCAAAAAACAAATTGTAATTGTAAAAACCGAATGATTTGTTAGAAACTAAATTTAAAAGTTTATACCTACAAGGTTTTTAAAACCTTGCAGGAGAGAAAACACAACTTGTATAATATTAAACCCCACTATTATGCCACAACAAAACTTTGAACTACTAAAAAAAAGCGACCCTGCAGCATTAGAAAAAATTCATGCCCTATACAACAGACGGATCTTTTGGATAGGCAGAAGGATAATAGATGATGATTATGAGGTGGAAAACCTGGTACAGGATACTTTTCTAAAACTATGGGATTACCGGGAAACCATCCAAGAGCCAATGCATATCCTTTTTTTCTTGCAATATGTTATGAAAAGATCGTGTTATTCATACCATTCAAAACCTAGGAACAAATTTTTTAGGACGGTAGGGTCATTGGAAAGCTATGAAAACTTCCAGAACTATCTTGCAGGTTACGATCCCGCTGATGTAATTGAAAACCTAAAGGATCAGGAATCGCAACAAAAAATGTTCGATCTGATAACAAGCGTACTGCCGCTCATTAAGCCCGAACGGAAGCACCTTATCAACCTTTGTCTGAAATATGGTTTCAGATATAAACAAATTGCGCAGGTTATGGGAAAAAATACTAAACAAACGGTAGACGAGGTAAATAGGGCAATTGAAGATATAAAGAAAATAGTTGCTTTAAGAAACAGGAGCGAAAAGAAGTTTAAACCAAAATTGGAGCAGAACGCAGTTAGCGAAAGGCAGTCACAGGTTTTAAAACTGCGTTGTGAAAACAAACTCTCATTTGCAGCCATCGCCGAACAACTAAACCTTTCCCAAAAGCAGGTGCACGAAGAATTTATGCTAGCCTATAAGTTTGCGCAGTAGCATAACATACAATTACTTTAAATCAGTTATTATGAAGGAAACCATGAAACTAGCCCGGAAAATACAGATTATCATCGATCTCCCTACGAAAGAACAGCGGAAAGAGGTATGGGAAAAGCTGTACAGATGGCAGAACATATACTGCAGGGCAGCCAACCTTATAATGAGCCACCTGTATGTGCAGGCTATGATTAGAGATTTTTGTTACCTGTCCGAAGGAATAATGTACAAGCTGGTTGATGAAAAGAAAGATCCGAACGGCATGCTGCAATGTTCGCACAGCAACAGCACATACCGCATGCTTAGCCAACGATTTAAAGGTGAGATTCCCATTAATATTCTCAGTTATCTTAATCATGAACTGATGAGTAAGTATAAAAAATGTTATATGGAGTATTTTAACGGCACGCGCTCTTTAGACAATTTTAAACCAGATAGGGGGTTTGTGTTCGGACCGGAAGGCTTTCAGCGCCTGCAGTACAACGAAGAGAAAAAAACGTTTTGTTTTAGGTTGTTCCGCATTCCCTTTAGTGTTTATATCAGTAAAAGATGTGCCGACAAACTTAAATGTTTGGAACAGCTTGCTAATGGTGAAGTGAAACTGTGCACCTCGCGTATCCAACTTCAAAAAGGGAAAATCTTCTGGAATCCGGTTTTTGAAAGTGCCAAAGAAGTACACTTTTTAAAAACCGAAATTGTTGCAGAAGCTTCTTTGTCGTTAGAACATCCCATTTCTGTAAGAATTGGTAAGAACCATTTACATATTGGTAACAAGGAGGAGTTTTTACACCGCAGGCTGGCAATACAGGCAGCACACAGCCGAACCAAAGCTGGGGTAACTTACTCTAGGGGTGGCCACGGAAGGGAACGCAAATTGAAGGCGCTGGACAGATTTAAAAATTTGGAAGCTAATTATGTTTCAAACCGCCTGCATGAGTATAGTCGGAGGCTGGTTGATTTTTGTGTAAAACACCAGGCAGCGACGCTAGTATTGATGGATATGCAGCAAAATTCGGAAATAGCCAAAGACGAACAGTTTGTATTGCGTAATTGGAGTTATTACGAACTAATAAACAAAATAAGGTATAAAGCCGAAAAGGCAGGTATTGAATTGATTACTGCCTAACAAACAATATATCGAGGGTGCTTGTACACCCGTGAGGTGAGGTTGTTGGCACACACTCACTGAATGCATAAAGCATATACAACTAGGAATATTAATAAAAAAAAGGCTAACCTTACAGCAAAGAGGTACAATTAATAAATAGTTTAATCGTAATCAATCACAAAGCATAGCAGATTACTGTAATGATTATTGGACAAATGCAGAACCTGCTGTCAGTCATAATATTTGAGGGTGCTTGTACACCCGTAAGGTGAGGTGGTTGATCCATACTCACTGAATGCATAAGGCATATACAACTAGAGATAGAGATATTAAAAAAAACGATCTTAACTGTTGCGTACAGTTAATAACCAGTTTAAAACGTAGGTAGTAACCTGGCACAGCAGGTTATTGAGATGGTCTCGTCAAAAGGTTGCGGGGGCTTAGAACCTGCCGTAAACTGATGGGCAGTAAAAATAGTTGAGGGTAAATTATATATTAGTTTGAACTGGATGTAATGTGTTGTTGATCATGGCTGTCGGATGCGGACTAAGCAGGTTGCAGGGAAGCGGCAAAAACCTATAAGGAACGTAGCTAATGCAATGAGGTTATACAACGGACACTACCCAGCATAAACGGTAACCTGTTTATTGCGGGGGCTGTTAAACGCATGTGGATTATTTTGGACAGGCAAGCGTACTGATATATGCCTCTGCACGCTGTGCTTGCGGGTGCTGCAGTGGTCTATTAGCAGTGGTTTGCTCAATTGTAATTGATATCACAGGGGTTAATAGCGCACGCGATGCTTTATCCTTATTTTACACACCTTATCTTCAAGGTTAAAATAAAAGTTAAGGACGCATTTTTTCTTGCGTATCCAGAATTTTGGGGTATCGTAGCTCCAGGCTCCCGTACTGTAAATGGTATTTGCTGGACCATATTTTTTTTGAAGTTCCTGCTTGCTGTAACCTATTTCCTTTTTTTGCTTGAGTATCTTATTGAGAAGGAGGAAACGGTGGCTTTTCTTGTGGTTCCAAACATAAGTTTCAACATCGTGATAGGGGTAGCCTAATAGTAAGAGTATTAACTTTATCATATCTTTTTGTTAAAAATTATAAACAAAATTTATAAATACTAAACTATGGTTAA
>CAMLFV010000111.1 GCA_946479395.1 uncultured Flavobacterium sp.
AAGTTCCACTTATCAACTTAAATTCAATTTTAGAAAATTCATTTGCTTTAAAACCTAACAAATCTTTACCAACATTGATATCTGCATAAATGTATTTGTTATCTGTATCGATATTATTTAAACTGTAAATTCCTGAAGGATACAAAGGCAGTTTAATATAAGCATCTTCGGGCATCGTAATTATGCCTTTGCCGGGTTTCATTGCTAAAACCTCTATAAGTTTATCGTTAGAATACATTCCAGCCGAAAGTTCGTCAGCTAAAACACTACCCATAACGGCATCGTTGGTGTTAGGTTGTATCCATTTTCCGTATGGAATATTCTCTGTAATAGCAACGGTTTCAGGGTAATTACTATCTACAGCTTTTAAAATGGCAACAATCTGTTTATCTCCATAAGTAAAAATAACTCGATCCTCAATAATGTTTGAATGATTTGCAATTTTACCTAATGACTTCAGTTTTTCCTGTTGATCTACAGTTAAATTGATACTTTTTCCTTTTGATGGAAGTACTACCAAATCAGGATCAATTTTGTTAGTGAACGACAGCAGTGAATTTTCTAAACCACTAAAAACAGAAAGCACCACAAACAACGCCATAGCACTTACAACAATTCCGATTGCCGAAATTCGTGTAATAATATTTATGGCTTTCGTTTTACTTTTACTGAAAGCGTAACGTTTGGCTATGTAAAAAACGGTATTCAAACTTATTTTTTCTTTCTGCGAGCCAGCAACTCACGGTTTTCAATCGGATTTTCGTCGCCTTTTAAAGCGGTGTCAATTTTTTCGATATAATCTAAACTATCATCAATATAAAACATAAGATTAGGTACTTTGCGTAACTGATTTTTTACGCGCTGAGCCAAATCGTGCTTAATTAATGGCGCATTAGACTGTATTGCTTTTAACAATTCTGGAGCTTTATTGGTTGGAAAAACGCTTAGATATACCTTTGCAATAGATAAATCTGTAGTTACACTGACTTTTGAAACCGAAATAATTAAATTCGAGATATTATTTTTACGTACTTCTCCTTGCAGTATATCAACTAAATCGGCTTGTAATAAAGCCCCCATTTTTTTTTGTCTGTTTGTTTCCATAATTGCAAAAATACGAAATTCATACAGATATATATTTATCTTTACAGAAACAAAATTTTTAGTTTATGATGCGAAAAATTGAACATATTGGTATTGCTGTAAAGAGTTTGAAAGAATCGAATCTTCTGTTTGAAAAATTATTGGGACAGCCGGCTTATAAGGAAGAAGAAGTTGCAAGCGAAGGTGTAAAAACATCTTTTTTTATGAACGGACCCAACAAGATTGAACTTTTAGAAGCTACAAATCCAGATTCGCCAATTGCAAAATTTTTAGAAAAAAAAGGCGAAGGCATTCACCACATAGCTTTTGATGTGGAAGATATTTTGGTTGAAATTGATCGACTAAAAAAAGAAAGTTTTACCATTTTAAACGAAACACCAAAGAAAGGGGCTGATAATAAATTAGTTGCGTTTTTGCATCCTAAAACTACAAATGGAGTTTTAATAGAATTGTGTCAGGAAATAAAATAAAATTGAAAATTATTTACTGAACGCTTGCAAATGCTAAAAAAACATAGTAATATTGCACTCGTTAATAACAATTGACGCCGGTCCTATAGCTCAGTTGGTTAGAGCACCTGACTCATAATCAGGTGGTCCCTGGTTCGAGCCCAGGTGGGACCACTTTTAAAAGCTTCACAGAAATGTGGAGCTTTTTTTATTGGGTAGTTTAGTGTCATCAAATATTAAAAACAAAAAAACCAGTAGTGAAAACTACTGGCTTCTTTTATATCATTTTAGAAATATTATTTAAAATCTGCGTCTGTAACGCCTTCATTTATTTTAATTTCTGATACTTTAAATTCTGCACCACCTAACATTGGCATTGTAAAAGTATGTGGAAATTTAATACCTTTTACTTCTTTGTAATCTTTGTAAGATGTTGTCATTTCAACTGTTTGTCCTTGAGCTTCCATTGTTTCTGAAGCAGCAATTTTTAATCCAGATGCCACACTGTAATAAACAGTTTCTTTATCTTTCTTTAAAACGTAAGCTTCTTCGCCATTAAAAGTTTCAATTCCTGATAATTCAAAAGTAGCAGCATTTTTAAGATCTTCTAATTCATCGAACATTTTAGCAGATGCTTGTGCTTCTTTTAACTCTTCACCTTTTAATTCTTGTTTTTGTCCTTGACCAGACATATAACCCATTGTAGGTGTGATTACTTGTTTCATTAACTCCATACCCATTCCGTTTAAAGATGCCATCATTTGCCCTTTTGCAGTTTGTTTTTGAGTCATAGTAATTTCCATACCTTGCATTGATCCTTTAGCAATAGTAGAAACCGATTTAACTTCACTTAGTTTTTTCTCTCCACCAATTACTTTAATATGGTTCTCGATAACCGATTTTGAAGTTACACCCGCCGGAGCTGCTTTTTTGAAAACTGGTTTTTCTACCGGGTTTGCATAACGATCGTAGTAATTTACAGGGTAACCTAAACGATCTAAAGTACCAGCTACATCGGCACCTTTACCAACAATTACAATACGCTGGTTATCTTTCTTAAAATAAGTATTTGCTACACGTTGAACATCGGCAATTGTTACTGCTTGAATGTTTTTAATGTAGTTTTCATAGAAATCTGCAGGTAAACTTTGCGTTTTTGTTCTTAATGCAAAACTTGCAATAGTACCAGGTTTTTGCGTTTCCATTACAAAGTTTCCAATGTATTTAGCTTTTGCAAGATCTAATTCTGCCTGAGTTACAGGTTGTGTTCTGATCTTTTGTAATTCGTTTACAAATTCAACCACAGCAGAATCGGTAACTACGTTACGAACCGATGCCGATGATGTAAATTTAGACGTGTATTTACCTGAACCTAATGAAGAATAAGCTCCATAAGTCCATCCGTGTGCTTCACGTAAGTTTAAGAATAAACGACCTTCGCCACCACCACCAAGAATTTGGTTAGCAATTAAAGCTGCAAAATAATCTTTATCTGTTAATTTTAAATTTACGGTGTTTACTAAAGCAATTTCAGACTGAACCGCATTTGGCATATCCACAAAATCAATTTGTGTTTTTGCAACATTAACTGGTTCTGGATATTTAGAAACTGGTGCAGATGCTTTTTTCCAATTTTTAAATAATTTTTCTACTTGCTTTTTAACGTCTTTAAACTTCACATCACCAACAACTACTAAATAAGCATTTTCTGGTACAAAGTAAGATGCGTAGTTTTGTTTAACGTCTGCCAAAGTAACGTTATTTAAAGATTGTTCTGTGATAAATTCACCTGTTGGGTGGTTTGTTCCGAACAATAACGCATTGGTAACGCGACTTGCTACAGAAGAAACCGATTTTTCATCTGATTTTAATCCTTCAATTGCTTGTTGTTTTGATTTATCGAATTCTTCTTGAGAGAATAACGGACTTAAAGATCCTTCTGCCATTAATTCTAACAAACGAGAGCTATATTTTGATAAACCGCTTGCAGATGCTCCGGTATTCCAAAAGTTAACGCTAGCACCTAAGAAATCAATTTCATCATTGAATTTTTCTTTAGATGTTTTTGCCGTTCCGTTTCCAACAACAGCACTTGTTAAGCTTGATACCCCTGCTTTTGCTCCTTCTACATAAGGTGGTGTATCAATAGTTAACATATAACTTACACGTGGTAATTTGTGATCTTCTACCACCATTACCTTTAACCCGTTTTTCATGGTAAACTCTTGCGGTTTTTGTACATGAACCGTTGGCATTGGGCCTGGTTGCGGTTGCGGGCGTTTAATTTGAGCTTCGGCACTAATAGTTAGTAACAAAGCTGATGCGAATACTAATATTTTTTTCATTTTGTTTACTTTCTTATTTAGCTGAATCTTCTTTTGCTGGTACGTAATCTAATAATAAACGAGCATTGCTTTGTAAATACTTTTTAGCAACATCGCGAATTTCTTCTCTTGTAATTGAACGATAAATTTCGATTTCTTCGTTAATTAAATTAATATCGCCGTACAATAAATAGTTGGTAGCCAAGTTTTCTGCCAAGCCTTCTAAATCTGAATTTTGGCTTACGTAACGGTTTTCAAAATCGTTTTGTAATTTTTGGTAATCTCTTTCAGAAATCAACTCGGTTTGTAATTTAGTAATCTCCGCATCAATTTCTGTTTGTAAAGCTTCACGAGTAGTATCGCCCATTGGTAAACCAGCGATTAAGTACATACCGTAATCTTCTTGTGCATAGTTGAAAGCAAATAACTGTAAAGCCATTTTTTTCTCGTCAACAATTTTCTTTTGCATTGGCGATGATTTTCCACCAGAAATGTAAGATGAAATCATATCTAACACACGAGCATCACGAGTTTTCATAGAAGGTGTTCTATAAGCAGTGATGTACATTGGAATTTGAATGTTAGCATCGTAAGCCGTTGCATGAATTGTTTTAGTGATTGGATCTTCTTGAATGTTTACACGAGGAACAGCAGCTCCTTTTTTAATCACTCCGAAATATTTCTGAATTAAATCTTTTGTTTTTGCAAACTCGATATCACCAGCAATTACTAAAACAGCATTGTTAGGTACATAGAATTTTTTGTTGAATGCCTGGAACTCTTCTAAAGTAGCAGCATCTAAATGATCCATAGAACCAATTGGCGCCCAACGGTAAGGGTGTTTTTTGAAAAGATTTTTCTTAACTTCTGTGATCCAGTTTCCGTAAGGACTGTTATCTACACGTAAACGTTTTTCTTCTTTTACAACTTCATTTTGCGTATCAACACCAATTTGGTTGATAACTGGTTGTAATAAACGATCCGATTCCATCCAAATAGCCAATTCTAAATTGTTCGATGGAAATACTTCATAATAATACGTACGGTCGTCAGATGTATTGGCGTTATTGTGCCCTCCATTAGAAGTTACCAACTTAAACCATTCACCTCTTTCAATATTTTCGGTACCTTCAAACAAAAGGTGTTCAAAAAAGTGCGCAAAACCAGTACGCTCTGGGTTTTCATCTTTTGCACCTACGTGGTACATTACAGAAGTAACTACAACAGGCGCCGATTTGTCTTGATGTAAAACTACATGCAAACCATTGTCAAGTGTATACTCTTCAAACTCAACTTTCTGTGCAACTGCAACACTACTAAGTAAAAGTGCAGACGCTAAAGCCGTTAAAGATTTTCTCATAACTTCGATTTAAATTAATTTGATTTTTTAATTAGTGCGCAATTTCGTGATTTTGTTACATTTATATTTGTATTTTTTTACTATTTTTATTTTAATCGATTAATTTTTTAAAAACGAAGTACTTACATTTGATTTATAGATATTTTTTGTATATTTGCACTCTTAAAATTAATCTTAATTTAATTGTTATGTACGCAATCGTAGAGATAGCAGGGCAACAATTCAAAGTTAGCAAAGACCAAAAAGTGTATGTTCACCGTTTGGCTGCTGAAGAAGGATCAAATGTAACGTTTGATAAAGTATTCTTAGTAGACAACGCAGGAGCTATTACTTTAGGCGCCCCAGCTATAACAGGAGCTTCAGTAGGAGCGAAAGTTTTAAAACACCTTCAAGGTGACAAAGTTATCGTTTTCAAAAAGAAAAGAAGAAAAGGATACAAAAAGAAAAACGGTCACAGACAAGCATTGACTCAAATCGTAATCGAGGGAATCACTATTTAATCTGTAACTAGAAAGTATTAACAATTTTAAAAACCAAACATCATGGCTCACAAGAAAGGTGTCGGTAGTTCTAAGAATGGTAGAGAATCTGAATCGAAACGTTTAGGCGTTAAGATTTATGGTGGACAAGCAGCTATTGCTGGTAACATCATTGTAAGACAAAGAGGTTCAAAACATAACCCAGGTGAAAACGTTTACATGGGGAAAGATCATACTTTACATGCTAAAGTTGACGGAGTTGTACAATTCGTGAAAAAGAGAGATAACAAATCTTTCGTTTCTATTGTACCATTTGAAGCTTAATCTTCTTAGACAACAAAAATTAAAAGCATCTCAATGAGATGCTTTTTTTATTTTGTAAGTTGATTTAAATTAATTAAATACTGCTCTTTTATACTAATCTATTGATGCTTGTTTTTATTATCAAATTGATAATTATAAAAAAGTGATTATATTCGTATAGTTAAGGTAATGTGTAAATAAAAACATTATAATGAAAAAATATTTAAGATTTATTATTTTAATTTTAATAATAACTCCTTCATACTGTTTTTCTCAAGATCCGAGCTGCGAATTTATCATTAGCATGGGAAATATTGAAGACCGCAAATATGATTACAAAATCATAATCCAATATGATTACGAAAAAGAAAACATTGGTTCAATAAAAGCAAAATTAGAAACTAGATGGGAATTCGAATATTCACTTCCAATCGAAAGTGCTTTATTAAAATCTTATTCTGACAACAAAATTCTTGTCGGTTATATTTCTGATTATTGTTACCCAAATAGAAATATAGAAAATCAGTTAAGAATTATTATTGCAAGGAAAGAAAAAGAAAAAAAACATGTTGAATTAATGTATGCTTTATGCAAATTAGTGCCATCAAGAACAGAAATATTAATTGATCAATTTCAGTCTGGACAAAGAAAATGCGAAATTTTTGAGCATCATGAAAATTATTTGAACAATAAAAATGTAGACTATGGACATAACCAATATTTGAATCTAAATACAAGAAAAATATATCTGAAATAAAAAAGAAATAATTTTACAACTTCTACTCTTTTGTTTTCTCAGTAAAATATCAGCTCACTTTATTCAGCAAGCCAATACTTTTTTTATCCTAATATTATAAAGTCTATGTTTTTTTATAAGATATTATCTTCCCACAATAGAATGATACAATTCTAACGCTTTACCATCAGTCAATAACGAAATAAATCGGCATACATTTAATAAGCGTAAATACAGGCTTTCATTTTCGGTTTGATATTGTTCTGGTAACAATTTTAATATCAGTTCGTCATAATGTGTGGATGTTCCGTTGAATTTATTATTGGTTGCGGCAATAAATTTTTCCAATAAGGTATGCAAAACTTTATAACCAACCACTTCTTTTTCTATTACTTCTTTACTTTCGTAAACGTTAGAAATACTTATGGTGATAATATCTTTCATTTGCGCCACATACGCACATTTATCTGTTAGTGCAAACGGGAAATTTCCTTTTAAAATTTCTTCTTCGTTTTCCATAAACACACGCACCACATCGTTAATTAAACTGCCAATTGCCAAGGCACGCAAATAACTTACTCGTTCGGCTTTTGTTTGCAGTTGCGCGTATTTTACAGAATTGATGTTGTCTTTTACAATTTTTATTAAAAATTCTAACGCGTGTTCCTCAGGAATCCACCCTAAATTAATTCCGTCTTCAAAATCAATAATCGTGTAACAAATATCATCGGCAGCTTCTACCAAATAAGTCAGCGGATGACGAAAATAACGCAACGTCTCTCCTTCTCTTTTCAACAAACCAAGCGTATCAGCAACATCAGAAAAGCTTGATTTATCTGCTTGAAAAAATCCGTATTTTTTATCAGAAATTTCATTGGTCGGTTTTTTAGGAAGACTTTCTTTTGGATATTTCATAAAAGCACCCAACGTTGCATACGAAATACGCAAACCACCTTCGGCACCTGGGCGTGAATCGGTTAAAATATGAAATCCGTTCGCATTTCCCTCAAAATTAATTAAATCTTGCCATTGTGTTGGCTCTAAATCTAATCGAAATTGTTCACCGGCACCATGTTTAAAAAAATCGCCAATAGCTTTTTCACCCGAATGTCCAAACGGTGGATTTCCAATATCGTGACACAAACAAGCTGCAGCAACTATAGCTCCGAAATCATTAATGGTATAACCTAATTCTGATAATTCAGTATATTTTTCAATAATCTGAGCACCTGCCAACCGACCGATAGATCGACCAACAACTGAAACTTCTAAACTATGCGTTAAACGTGTGTGCACAAAATCGGTTTTCGATAGGGGAATTACCTGTGTTTTATCCTGCAAACTGCGAAATGCGTTCGAGAAAATAATGCGATCGTAATCTACTTCAAAACCAATTCGTGATGGATTTTCATCTTTGCGTTCGCGAATTTCGTTATCGCCAAATTTTTTTAAAGAAAGTAACTGTTTCCAGTCCATTATGGTATTTGTCATTTTTAAGACAATTGTTCGTTTATAATATTTTGTTTTACTTGTTTATAAAAATCGTCTTTCGCCTGCGCGTACGACACCTGATATAAACGTTTTTTGGGATGATATTGCTCTGGAATCGGAATTTTAAGGGTATCGTACAGATCATCCAATAATTCACTTGATGGTTTTTCGTACGAAATTTGCCATTCAAATCTACGCTTCAAAGCTTCATCAATCATGTGAACCTGATTGGTTGCTGCAATTAAGATCGATTTCTGCGGAAAATAATCCATCAACTGAATAATCGCATTAACCACACGTTTCATTTCAGAATTATCCTTATTATCATAATCGCGAATTTGTCCTAAAGAATCGAATTCATCTAAAAGCAAAACCATACTTTCGTACTGCGATTCTTTAAAAAGCAAATCTAAATTTTTAGCCGTTTCGCCCAATTTCGATGAGATGATGGTTGCCAAATTCACAATCATCAGTTTTTTGTTCAAATGATTCGCAATCACCTTCGCTGTCATGGTTTTCCCTGTACCACTATAGCCATACAACAACAATATTTTTGAAATTGGTTTTCGCGTTAATTGAGTTCATTCCTTTAGTTTTGAAAAAATCTGTCAAACCAATCCATGAATTTCAATCTGACACAAATTCCAGAACGTACAAAAAAACCGCGT
>CAMLFV010000112.1 GCA_946479395.1 uncultured Flavobacterium sp.
ACGGTTTTTACGGAACGTTTACCGAATGGGTAGAATCTGTAGTGGGAACCGATGGTGAAAAAGCGTACGAACACGCACAGACAAAAGGTTTTGAAGGATCTTACAAAGAATGGATCGAACAACAATTAAAAACATCGAACCAAGAAGTTTTAAGAAAAGAATTATTGACCAAAACGCAAATGTTTGTTGCGCCAAACGTGTTAATGCCTTTAAATGCAGAAATTACAGAACCGTTAACTTTTGATTTGTTCGATTATTACAACCAATTTTACGGGTCGGCAGTAATTAGCAGTGCAGACCAAAGTAATAATGCGCTTGAAATTAAACCAACCGATTTGGAATATCAGATTACGTGGTTTGAAAAAGATAAAGTAAAAATTATAGAACTAACCAAAGACGGACTTTTAAAATACCAACCGTTAGAGGGTGTTTTAGATACAAATACCAAATTAAACGTACGTTATATTTTAAAGTAAAAGTTACTGGCTTTAAGCTGTAAAGATTTGTAGCGGATCTAGCTTAAAAGTCTTAATTCGATTAGGTATTTAATCATTGGGTGATTTTCTAACTTGCTTAATTCAGTTAAAGTTCTCTTTCCGGTTTTTTTATCAACAACCGCAAGAGCTTTTAATATATATGTTGTCGCTTTTTAAAGCATCTTGAACATTTGTGTTTAGAAATTTAAAAGCATTTTCTGCAAAATCATATTTTGAAAATTCACCTTTTTCAATAACATTCCCTTCTGTTCGTTCAGCGTCATCAATTTTTTTGTGAGAAATATAATGAGTTTCTGCAGTTTCGTTTGAGTAGCTTTGATACTGATTCCATGTATCTTGGTTTGAAAAGTTAATTATTTCTTTACCATTCCAAGTAATCCAAGCTCTGCCAATAAATCCTGTTGAATTTTTGTAAGTTGTTAAATTGTAGTCTAATCGATTTTTTAAATTGTCAGCTAATCTGTCTTTTAACAATTTTCTTAATTTACTCCATTTCATCCTTCAGAACATGCATCGCCTTAAAATAAGCCGCTCGGCTTAAAGGCTCGTACTCATTGGTTTCGCCCAACATAACCAAATTGTCGTTAGCTGCTTTTCTAAAGCTGTAGTTGGCTAAATTTCCGGTACGTGTGCAAACCGCATGAACTTTGGTAACATATTCGGCAGTCGCCATTAATGCAGGCATTGGTCCAAAAGGTTGGCCTTTAAAATCCATATCCAAACCGGCAACAATCACGCGAATTCCCGCATTAGCCAAATCGTTGCAAACCGTAACAATTTCATCGTCGAAAAACTGTGCTTCATCAATCCCGATCACATCACAACCATCGGCTAAAATCCTGATGTTTGCAGCAGCCGGAACAGGTGTAGATCTAATTTCGTTTCCTTGGTGTGACACTACGTTTTCGTCGTCGTAACGCGTATCAACCGCTGGCTTAAAAATCTCTACGCGCTGTTTGGCAAACTGTGCACGGCGCAATCTACGAATCAATTCTTCGGTTTTGCCAGAAAACATCGAGCCGCAGATCACTTCGATCCATCCAAATTTTTCTGTATGATTTACCGGATTTTCAAGAAACATTTTAGCAATTATAAGTTGTTTAAAACAGTTTTTTCTGTTACTTTGTATCCTGCAAATTTATCAAAAAATAAGTTGGTAAAATTTAAAACCGTTAAAAGTTATGAAGAAAATCATTGAATCAGATTTAATAAGTATCGCCCACCGAATCTTGAAATTAAAAGATAAATCGGAAATTTCTTCTTTGTTGAAAGAAACTGAACTGCTGCATAACAAATTGATTTTATTGCAGTTTTATGAAGATAACAAGTTTAGATTGGATCCATCGATCACTCCTGAAAAATTATTGGAAGAAGTAAAACCGACAGAACCTGAAAACGAACAACCTGCAAGTGTTTTTTTAACAGAAGAAAAGAAAGACGATGTGGTAACTTTTGAAGAAGAATTAATTACCCCAATTGAATTAAGCGTGACCAACGCAGCTGATATTGATGCAGCGCCACCGGTTGAAGCTTCGGTTGAAAATGTGGAAGAAATAGAAGAAATCGAAGAAAATAAAGTGGAAGTTGTGGAAGAAATTTCTACTGAAGAAGAAGTGCAAACTGAAAGTAATGTGGTTGAGTTTACGCCATCGATCGAAGAAACCATAAAATCTGTTGAAGAAGTTGAGGAAGAAATAAAAATCGTGGAACAGTTAGATCCTGTGGAAGATGCTAAAGAAGCGGTTGAACGTGCTACCTTAGAGATCGATCCGGTTTTTTCAATTCCGCATAATGAGCTTTTCAATACCAACGATTCCAACGAAAAAGAAGAAGATACTTTTAAGGGATCGCAGCATTTTGTAACCAATCAGGCAGCAGAAAAAGCGACAGAAAATTACCGTCAAATTCCTTTAAACAAATCGATAAACGATGCGTTTGCCAATAAAATTTCGATAGGGTTGAACGACAGAATTGCCTTTGAAAAGAACTTGTTTAACGGTAGTAGCGACGATTTAAACCGAGTAATTGTGCAGTTAAACACCATTGAAAGCTACGAAGAAGCAAAAGATTTCATAGACGATTTGGTTAAACCCGAATTTAACAACTGGAACGGAAAAGACGATTACGAAAACCGTTTTATGCAGTTGGTTGAAAAAAGATTTTTGTAATAACAATTATCACAATAAACTGTCATTCCGACGAAGGAGGAATCTTTTTAATTTGCAATAGAGATTCTTCATTCCACTTCGTTTCATTCAGAATGACAAGATTACGTTTAAAAAGAAACTCAAAAAATGAGTAAATTATACATTGTGCCAACGCCCATTGGCAATTTAGAAGACATGACTTTTAGAGCCATTAAGGTTCTAAAAGAAGTCGATTTAATTTTGGCAGAAGACACTCGCACCAGTAGCAAACTGTTAAAACATTTTGAAATTGGTACGCAAATGCACAGCCACCACATGCACAATGAGCATCAAACGGTGGAACATACGGTACAGAAATTAAAAAACGGACAAACAATTGCGTTGATTTCCGATGCTGGAACGCCCGCCATTTCCGATCCCGGATTTTTATTGACACGTGCCTGTGTAGAAAACGATATTCCTGTGGAATGTTTGCCGGGCGCAACTGCTTTTGTGCCTGCGTTGGTAAACAGCGGCTTGCCAAACGATAAATTTGTTTTTGACGGGTTTTTACCCGATAAAAAAGGGCGTCAAACACGTTTTTTGGCATTGGCAGAAGAAACCCGAACCATGATTTTATATGTATCGCCGCATAAACTGGTAAAAACATTGACAGAATTTGAAACCTATTTTGGTAAAGAACGCCAGGTTTCGGTATCGCGAGAACTATCAAAATTGCACGAAGAAACCGTCCGCGGATCGGTAGAAGAAGTGTTGAAGCATTTTGAAGACAAACCACCAAAAGGCGAAATAGTTGTAATTGTAGCAGGTAAACAAAAAGAAAAAAAGAATAAAAAATGAGTAGCCATAAAATAACCACAACCTGGAAAGGAAACATGCAGTTTGAATCGACCAATCCGGGCGGTTCGTTAATGATTGATGCTGCCGAAGAAGTTGGTGGCACAAACAACGGCTTGCGCCCAAAAGCCTTAATGTTATCGGCTTTAGCTGGTTGTTCGGGTTTAGATGTTGCATCGCTGATTAAAAAAATGCGCTTGGAAGTAACCGATTTCAATATTGAAACACAAGGCTTTTTAACCGATACCGAACCTCAGGTTTACAACAATGTTACGGTTACCTACCATTTTTATGGAAGTAATTTAAACGAAGAAAAATTAAACCGCGCCGTTGAACTTTCGGTTGAAAAATATTGCGGCGTTATGCACATGTTTCGCAGTTTTGCCGATGTAAAAATTGAAACGGTTTTTCATAAGATTTAAATGGGAAAGGGAGCTATTTGGCTTCCTTTTTGTTTTGATCATTCTATTTGAAATCCTCTAATTTTAGGGCTTCATCAAAATACGATTTAAATTTTTCTGATAATTCTTTGTCGGTAAACTTAACTATAGTATATGAACTGTCCCAAGCGATTATCTCAATTATAGAATTCTCTATTTGTAAGTTTCCATTTTCCCATATTTTATCATTTCTTTCTGCAAAAGGTAATTCTATTTGATCTGATTTTACTTCTAGATTATTTCTAATTCCAGAAAATACTCCCCAAATTATTTGAACATCATTTTGTCGTATAATGTTCATTTCAACGGAGGAAATTAAAAAATAATTCTTTTCATGATTAATAGGTAATTTTTCGATTTCTGAAGTGTTTATTTCTAAATCAGAAATTAACCATCTCAATTCCTTGATGTCATTTTCAATTGGCTTTAATAGAACTTCCAAGTTAGTGTGAAACTTTAATTTATCTGTATTTCTAATTATCCAATTCATTCCTTGTTTATGTTTTTTGCATTACACTCATTACAGATGGCTTCAATAGGGTAAGGAAGTTCAATAGGAAAATGTTTGTTTTCATATTCTTCTAATAAAGTTCCTAAAATTTCCAATTCGTCGCCTTCATTCGTTCCTGGATTGGCATCAAAAATTACTTCAAGTAGTTCTAACGCTTTAAAATAATCTTGTTCAGTTTTTATTGGTTTTAATTTCATTTTCTAAATTATTTGCCACAATCTAATATACATATTCTTTTTAAATCAACGACAAAAATCAACCTTGCGAAAACAATAATATTAAAATAATTTTGTATTTTAAACGCACTTCAATTGGAGTGCTTTTACATTTTACTATGCGTTGGTCGTTAAAACAAAATTCCGATTCTCAAATAATTCAGCATTTAAAAACCATTTTAAATGTAAGTCCGCTTATTGCTACATTGCTGGCACAACGCGGTATTACCACATTTAATCAGGCTAAAAAGTTTTTTCGACCAGAATTAGAAGATCTATACAATCCGTATTTAATGAAAGATATGGGCAAGGCGGTTCAGCGTATAGAAAAAGCCATTGTAGCCAACGAACGCATTTTGGTTTTTGGCGATTACGATGTTGACGGAACCACGGCGGTTGCCTTAATGTCGTCATACCTGAAAAGTTTTTATCCCGATGTTGATACGTATATTCCTGATCGTTATGTAGAAGGTTATGGAATATCAAATCAAGGAATCGATTACGCTGAAGATAACGGAATTACGCTGATTATTGCATTAGATTGCGGTATAAAATCAATCGATAAAATAGAATATGCCAACCAAAAAGGCATCGATTTTGTAATCTGCGACCACCATTTACCGGGCGATGAAGTCCCTAATGCAGTTGCCGTTTTAGATCCAAAACAAAAAGACTGCAACTATCCGTTTAAGGAATTGTGCGGTTGCGGTGTGGGTTTCAAGCTGATACAGGCATTGGCGGCAAATCGAGGGGAAACCATTGAAGATTTAATTCCGTATTTAGATTTGGTTGCAACAGCCATTGCAGCAGATATTGTGCCTATTGTCGATGAAAACCGTATCCTGGCTTATTTCGGTTTACAGGTTATTAACAGCAATCCGCGACCTGGAATTTTGGCAATGAAAAAGCAGTTTGCCATTAAAGAGTTTACGATTACCGATGTGGTTTTTAAAATTGCACCGCGAATTAATGCTGCCGGACGTATTAAACACGGAAATTACGCCGTTAGATTATTGACGGAATTTAATTTGGATGAAGCCATTGAATGTGCCAAAGAAATTGACGAGTTTAATATGAACCGACGAATTTTAGATCAGCAGATTACAGAAGAAGCATTAAATCAAATCATTGAAAATAACGAAGAAAATACGTTTTCATCGGTTGTTTATCATGAAAGCTGGCACAAAGGTGTTATTGGAATTGTGGCTTCCCGATTGATCGAAACGTATTACCGCCCAACGTTGGTTTTTACGAAAAGTGGCGATTATCTGGCAGCTTCGGCTCGATCTGTTAAAGGGTTTGATGTGTATCAGGCATTAGAAAAATGTTCAGAACACATCATTCAGTTTGGCGGGCACATGTACGCGGCAGGTTTAACAATTAAAGATTCCGAGTACGAAAATTTTAAGACGAAGTTTGAAGAAGTGGTGAAAGAAACCATTTGCGAAGAACAGCAAACCGAAGAAATTGAAATTGATGCTGTTGTGAATTTTGATGATTTCGATGAAAAAACACTTCGTATCTTAAAACAGTTCGAACCACATGGTCCCGGAAATATGACGCCTGTTTTCTTTACACCCAATGTTTTTGATACCGGAAATGCGCAGTGTATCGGCAAAAATAACGAGCATTTGCGTATGTTCGTTAAGCAGAATAATTCAAAACCTTTTCCTGCAATTGCCTTTAAAAAAGGCGATTTAATCAATACCACAAAAAATCTTAAATTAATGAATATGGTGTATTCGTTATCAGAAAATCAGTGGAAAGATAACGTAACCATACAACTACAGGTAAAAGATTTCACAGTAAGTTGATGATTTTTATGATTTAATTATATTTGTTTTATTTTTTAGTTAATATTTTGTAAATTTCATTTTTTAAAAAGCTTAAAAATAATGACTTATGCAAAATAAACTACACAAAACCACAGGTAATTCCGAACCGTCACTTCGAATAACGAAGTGCATCGAGAAGTCAAAGTTTTTAAATTTCCAAATATTATCTTTCTTCTTTCTTCTTTCCTCTTTCTTCTCAAATGCCCAAACCTACAATTGGCAATGGGCAATTAAAGGTGGTGGTGACAGAGGAAGCTCAACAGGTTATCACCCAGAAGAAATTTATGATATTAAAATAGGTAGCGATAACAACTATTATTTTATTGCATCTGTGGAAGGTAGATATAATATAGAGTTAGATGGAGTTCCTCAGACAGCTTATAACAATCATTTAGGGGGTAGAGATATTTTTCTGTTTTCTACAACATGTGATGGAACTGTTCGCTGGAGCAGAGCTATTGGTGGCGGTGCATCCGACCATTCTTATAATTTGGTTTTAGACAGTTCAAACAATGTTTATATTGCAGCACTTGTGTTTCCATGGTTAAATTGGGCAGGTAATCAGCATTACCCAGTGCATTTTTCAGAAACAGAATACGTTGAAACTCCATATGATTTAACAGGTAATGATCCCGCTATACCACCTGATAATAATCTACCAATGGAATTTTATAAACATGCTTATTTGGTAAAATATGACAGTAACGGTAATTATATTAAAAGAAAAGTTATGGAAAGTGATGCCATATCTAATAACAGTAATAATGATATAACCAACCTTACACCATTAACAAGTTTATACAACTTAATGATTGATAGCGAAGAAAACCTTCATTTTGTAGGCGTTTTTGGAAAAGGCAATTATTTTGACAATAATATAAACGTGCCGCCAAATTATAAGTACGATGCAACTACAGGCAAAATACTTTGGCAATATAGAATGATAAAATGTACTAATAATCTTGACTATATTGATGATATGATATTACCAGTAAAAGATTCTACCGGCTTTTCTTCATCAAAAGACATGTTTTTTTCGTATGATGAAACATTAAACAGATATTACATTGCGGGAACTAGAAGTTGGGGAAGCGCAACCACATCACCTCCTATAATATATGAAGAAAAACCAATAATTAATTTAACATATCTACTTGCAATTAACGGCTTTAATAGTACAAATGGCTCCGAAGCAAGTGAAATTTGGAGAAGAGAAATTTATTCTGCCCAATCTGGTACTCAATTGGCACACAGTGGAATATCATCTTTGCAAATCGATTCAAATTCCGATATTTATATTGGAGCAAAAATATGGCGGGGCTTCAATGATAATACTGTAAAAATATACGATCCAAATAATCCAACAACTACAACTTATCCACTTAGTCCTACAGCTTATACTTATCTGCCAACAGTTGTAAAATTCAATAGTAATGGACAAGTGCAATGGGCAAAACATCCAAGCTCTTTTGCTCCAAATTATAGTTCAAATACTTCTATAAGGCCTAAAGGGTTGGCATTAAATGGTAACGAAGTAGCTTTCGGCAGTAATGAAGGATATTTTGTATGGGATAGCTTTACACAAAATTATCCATTATATCACGGCACAAGCCCTACAGTTTTACGATTTAACAAACAGACTGGTGCTGTAACCGGAATGGATTATATAGTAGGGCCAGCAGGAGCAAATAATTATATGACTGCAGTGGCTACTGACAACGATGGTAATTATGTTACAGGGGGTATTCTTAATGGACTTTTCGGAGATTCTAATTCAGTAATGGGTCAGCTATGGAGCAATGGACCATCTGATTTTTTTGTAGCAAAACTTGGAGCAACACCATGTGGAACATCTGCAAGTGTAGAAAATTTTAATGATTTAAAAATAACCGTTTACCCAAACCCAACAACAGATATTGTTAATATTATCACCGAAGAAAAAATAGTTGGGTATTTTATTTATAACGAAGCTGCACAAAAATTGCAAGCAAAAACACAAACCACAAATGGTGTACAACAATTAAATTTAGAAGGTTTTCCGTCAGGAGTGTATTTTGTAGCATTAAAAACCGAAACAGGAAAAGCAACTACGCTAAAAGTGATTAAAAAGTAAGTTTTTTTATAGTAGAATGTATATTGTATTAACGTATAATATACATTCTTTTTTTTTATAACACCAAGTCCAAATATTCCCTCCTTTAGGAGGGTTGGAGAGGTGTAACCAACCAAAACCAAATAAAATATACATTTTGTCATCCTATGTTTGCATAAGGAAGTTCTTTGAATATTTATTAAATTTAT
>CAMLFV010000113.1 GCA_946479395.1 uncultured Flavobacterium sp.
AACAAGAACGCTGTTTTGATAAAGGTTTGGTTACATCTGAATACGAAAATTTCTGAGGATTTACATCACCGGGTTGTTCTTCCATTTTAGAATAATCTAAAGAACGACCATCAACACGTGGCGGTGTTCCTGTTTTCATTCTACCTGATTCAAAACCTACTTTTATTAAATCTTCGGTAATACCAAACGATGCACTTTCACCAGCTCTACCTCCACCAAATTGCTTATCACCTATATGAATTAATCCGTTTAAAAAAGTTCCATTAGTAAGGATAACTGTATTCGATTTTATCTCGATTCCCAAACTAGTTTTTACGCCGACAACCTTATTATTTTCGATTAAAATACCTGAAATCATTTCTTGGTAAAAATCTAAATTAGGAGTTCCTTCCAACATCAATCTCCATGTTTCAGCAAATAGCATTCGATCACTTTGACAACGTGGCGACCACATTGCAGGACCTTTTGAAACGTTCAACATCTTAAATTGAATTGCAGAATTATCAGACACAATTCCAGAGTATCCGCCTAAAGCATCAATCTCACGAACTATTTGTCCTTTTGCAATTCCACCCATTGCCGGGTTGCAACTCATTTGGGCAATATTCTGAAGACTCATTGTAACTAACAAAGTTTTCATTCCCATGTTTGCGGCAGCAGCAGCAGCTTCGGAACCAGCATGACCGGCACCAACTACAACTACATCATATTTATCTTGAAATAAACTCATTGTTCCACGTGAAACATTATATTAGTAAATTAAAAAATTATTGTTCCACGTGGAACATATTAATTTTTTCTTGTTCTTTAGATCGCATTAATAAAGCATCATTTTCGGTTTTATCTTTGTATCCACAATAGTGTAAAACACCATGTGCCAAGACACGTAATAATTCATTCTTAAACGATACCTCGTAATCTTTTGCATTATCTTCTACCCTTTCGACAGATATAAAAATATCGCCCGAAATTAAATCGCCAATACAATAATCAAAACTAATTATATCTGTTAACGTATCGTGATTTAAATACTGCATATTTATATTGTGCAAATATTCATCGTCGCAAAAAATATAATTAATTTCGCCTGATTCTTTACCTTCCGATTCAATAATAGCACCAATCCATTGTTCATATTCCGACTCATTTTCTAACTGAAAATCGGTTTCGTAATTAAAAATGACCATAATTAAGCTTTAAAATACTTGCAAAGGTACAACGAAAGTAAAAAAAGTTATATAAGATTATATTAAAATAAATAAATATTTGATATTCAATAAATTAAATATAAAAAAAGTAAATTAATTGTTATTTAGATATTACCAAATTGAAATAAAACAGTTTTCATTGTTAACAACATATTATTATTAAATAATTAAATTTTAAAATTTTAAAAAAAGATTTCTTCTTTATAATGCTTGTTAATATGTGGAATAAGTTTTTGGTAAAATATTTTAAATTGTTACTTATTAAAAGTTGTTAACAATAACTTAATATAGCAATTTACTTAATATCAATGTATTTAGAATTTAGTGTTGATATATTATTACTTTCACTATCAAAAATTGCTTAAAAGTTTAGTTGTGAATAAGTGTTTATAAGTTGCTAAAATGTGTCAATGTAATCGTTGATTAATTTCAATAAAAACTACACTTATTCACAAGAATAAACTGCCATAACAAAATTTTAAGATTAATTTATTATTAGTTGTTTAAAGTTATTCACACTTATTAACACAGGTTATTAATATCTAAAATAAAGTTATAAACAGTATATTTGCCTTACTTAAAAACAAACAATGAAAAACATAGTATTAGTACTTGCAATGGCTGTTACAGGCTTGGTACACGCGCAAAAAATGAAGGTTGTTTCGGGAAATTTCGATTTTTTAAAAGATCAAAAAGAAATAAACCTACAAATGGATTATTCGGATATTAAATTCTACAAAGAAAATATGAACGAAGAAGCTTATATTTTAAAAAGAGAAAAAGATATTTTGAAAGAAGGTAAAAATGAAGCGGAAGTTGAAGCTTGGATTGCTGATTGGGAACATTCTAAAAAAACAACTTTTGTAGATAAGTTTTTGGCTTCAATGAACAAAAACACGTCAATTGTAACTTCTACAAACAATACGCAGGCAAAATATACTTTAACGGTTAAAACGGTATGGATTTATCCGGGTTGGTATGCAGGTGTTATGGCGCAACCATCAAAAGTTACTACTGTTTTAATTTTTACCGAAACAAATAACCCTGATACGGTTTTATTGAAAATTGATAGTAAAGAAGCACCTGGAGATAATTTTGTTGGTGTACCTAATAATAACGATAGAATTGCCGAAGGATACGCTAAAACAGCTAAAACATTGGCTAAGAAAATAGAAAAAGAAATAAGATAGAAAAAGGATTCCTTAATTGGAATCCTTTTTTGTTTCGCGTATCATGTACGCCATATTTTTTATAATGTTGTGGTGCTTGGCAACAAACGTGTTTTCTTTATTCCAAACGTAACCGGCTAAAACAGCACAAATTTTTCTTTTAACATCAGGGTTTTCGGGTTGGTGGTAAAACAATTCTTGCAAATTACCCGTGTACCATTCTTTTACGTACGTTGTAAAAACATCAATGCCATATTTCATATATTCGGCGTATTCTTTTTCCCAGTTAACTTCTTCCCCATTAATTTGTTTTAAAGCTAATTTTGCAGCTAAAATACCCGATTCGGTAGCAAAACAAACACCAGAAGAAAATACAGGATCTAAAAATTCAGTACTATTTCCTGTTAAGGCATATCCTTTACCGTAAAATTGAGAAACCGCTACAGAATAATTTTTTAAATGGATCGGATCAAATTCAAAAGGAAGCTTATCGAATCGTTTTACATAAAAATCAGAAAGTTTTATGGCATTCTTAATAGCTTCTTCAGTATTTCCTGTTGACGATAATTTATCGATATAATCAGTAGGACCTACAATTCCAATGCTGGTATTTCCGTTAGAAAAAGGAATAACCCACAACCAAACTTCGGTTTCAATAATATCAAACGAAATCTGAGTTCCCTCTACTCCATCTGGTCGGTTTATATCTTTAACATGCGTAAAAATTGCCGAGTGCGGATCTAATTTAGAAGGAGATTCTAACTTTAAAATACGCGGCAACACTCGACCGTAACCACTACAGTCAATTACAAATTTTGCATGTATCTGCGAAACGTTTCCGTTTTTATTTTTAATGGTAGTTACAGAATCTGTTCCGATAAATTCCACATTAATAACTTCGGTTTCAAAAGCAATATCAACCCCTTTACGTTGCAATTCATCGGTCATGGCTTTATCAAAATCGGCACGCGGAATTTGCCACGTCCAATCCCATCCTTCACCAAATTTATTGCTAAAATCAAAAATACAAATTTCTTTACCTCTAATAAAACGGGCTCCGGGCTTCTTTTCAAATCCGTAAGAATCAAGTGCTTCAAACAATCCGGCTTCATAAAAATGATCCATAACACGCGGAATCAAACTCTCGCCCACCACAATTCTCGGGAACTTTTGTTTTTCTACAACCTTAATCTTTGCACCCTGTTTTTGCAGATATCCCGCAGCAACACTTCCACTTGGACCTGCACCAATAATTAGGATATCAACATTTTCTGTTTTCATAGTAAAAAAGATAGTTTAATATTATATTTTTGCCTTTGTAAAATGATGTTTCAAAATTACGAGAAATCAGTCATTTAATACATTTTAATCAAACAATTTTTAATGAAAGTTATTCGTGATTATTTAACAATAAATGATTTTGCTTCGGTTATTTTTAATAATGAAGCCATTACATTAGACAATTTACTTGTAAACCGTGTGGAAAAAAGTTTTAATTTTTTAAAATCGTTTTCGGCAAATAAAGTTATTTACGGTGTAAATACAGGTTTTGGTCCTATGGCGCAATACCGTATCCAGCCTCAAGACCAGCTACAGTTACAATACAATTTAATTCGCAGCCATTCATCGGGTACAGGCAATCTATTATCGCCTATTCATGTTAAAGCCGCAATTTTAGCGCGATTAAATACGCTGGCATTAGGAAAATCGGGGGTAAATATGACCGTGATTTCTTTAATGAAAGAATTGATAAACCGTGACATTACACCTTTAATTTTTGCTCATGGAGGTGTTGGTGCAAGTGGCGATTTGGTTCAGCTGGCACATTTAGCATTGATACTTATTGGCGAAGGCGAAGTTTTTTATAAAGGTGAACGCAGATCAACCCAAGAAGTTTTTAAAATGGAAGGTTTACAGCCTATCGATGTTAAAATTCGAGAAGGATTGGCATTGATGAACGGTACATCGGTAATGACGGGAATTGGTATTGTAAATGCGTTATTGACGGATAAATTGGTCGATTTTTCGTTGCAGGCATCTTGTATGATTAATGAAATTGTGCAGGCTTATGACGATCATTTATCGCAAGAATTAAACAATACCAAATTACATAACGGACAGCAGGTTGTTGCCCAAAAAATGCGCAATCATTTAAACGGTAGTAAATTAACACGTAACCGTCAGGAACATTTGTACAGCGGAGAAAATACCGAAGAAATTTTTAAAGAAAAAGTTCAAGAGTATTATTCTATTCGTTGTGTACCGCAGATTTTAGGTCCAATTTACGATACCGTTTTATCGGTTAAAGATATTTTAGAAAAAGAAATAAATTCGGTAAACGACAATCCGGTGATCGATGTTGAAAAAGAACAGGTTTACCACGGCGGAAATTTCCACGGCGATTATGTATCGTTAGAAATGGATAAATTAAAGCTGGTTGTTACCAAAATTTCCATGTTGGCAGAACGCCAGTTGAATTATCTGTTAAATTCTAAAATTAACGAAATATTGCCGCCGTTTGTCAATCTGGGTAAATTAGGATTCAATTTTGGTATGCAGGGCGTACAGTTTACGGCAACATCAACCACGGCAGAAAATCAGGCATTATCAACTTCCATGTATATTCACAGTATCCCGAACAATAACGACAATCAGGATATCGTAAGTATGGGAACCAATGCAGCCGTTATGTGCAGCAACGTGATAGAAAACACATTTGAAGTGTTGGCGATTGAATTAATTACTATTATTCAGGCAATTGATGCATTGAATTATCAAGATAAATTAAGCAGTTCATCAAAAAAACTATATGATGAAATTAGATACATTGTTCCTGTTTTTGCAGAAGATATGGTAATGTATCCTTATGTTAACAAGGTTAAGGAATTTTTAAAAAAATAGGTAGCAAATGAAGAAATGTGCTTTAGTTACAGGCGGATCTCGTGGAATAGGAAAAGCCATCTGCTTAAAATTGGCAAAGGATTTGCAGTACCATGTTTTGATTAATTATAAATCGAATGAAACAGCTGCGTTAGAAACCAAACAATTGATTGAAAACGAAGGCGGATCGGCAGAAATAATTGGGTTTAATGTAGCTAGTTTAGAAGAAACTCAATCTGCGTTGAATTCTTGGAAAGAAGCGAATAGTGAAGCTGTTGTAGAAGTTATTGTGAACAATGCAGGCATTACACGCGACGGTTTATTTATGTGGATGCAACCAAACGACTGGAAAAGCGTGATTGATACCAGCTTAAACGGTTTTTATAACGTAACCAATTTCTTTATTCAGGAAATGTTGCGTAGCAAATACGGTAGAATCATCAATATGGTTTCGGTTTCGGGAGTAAAAGGTACGCCGGGTCAAACCAATTATTCGGCAGCAAAAGGTGCGTTGGTAGCAGCTACAAAAGCATTGGCGCAAGAAGTAGCCAAACGTAAAATCACAGTAAACGCCGTTGCTCCAGGTTTTATTAAAACCGATATGACGGCTGAATTAGACGAAAAAGAATTAGTAAAAATGATACCTGCCAACCGTTTTGGCGAAGCAGAAGAAGTAGCCGATTTAGTTGCATTTCTGGCTTCAAAAAAATCGGGTTACATAACAGGTGAGATTATAAATATAAACGGAGGAATTTATTCTTAAGAGTTGTAAAATGTAGAAATGTATAATGTTAATTGTATTTAAGATATTTAAATAAATTATGTTTGTCTGAATGAAAAAATGTTTTCAATTAAAAATTTCAAACGCTAATTCGCAATTGTATAAAAATACAATCTACAATATACGGAATACAAAGAATTATGAATAACAGAGTGGTGATAACCGGTATGGGAATTTATTCGTGCATCGGTACCAATTTACAAGAAGTTAAACAATCGTTATACGAAGGAAAATCAGGTATTGTGTTCGATGAAGAACGCAAAGAATACGGTTTTCGTTCGGCATTAACAGGTAAAGTTCCATCGCCCGATTTAAAACCATTTTTAAGTCGCAGGCAGCGTATTACCATTGGCGAAGAAACCGAATATGCGTATGTTGCAACTATGGAAGCTTTACAAAATGCTGGTATTTCTTTAGACGATTTCAACAAGCGCGAAATTGGACTTATTTACGGAAACGACAGTGTTTCTAAAGCCATTATTGAAGCTACTGATATTGTTCGCGAAAAAAAAGATACCGCTTTAATAGGTTCCGGAGCCATTTTTAAGTCGATGAATTCAACGGTAACCATGAATTTATCAACCATTTTTAACATTACCGGCATTAATATGACCATTAGTGCGGCTTGTGCCAGCGGATCGCATGCCATTGGTTTGGGATATATGATGATTAAAAACGGTTTGCAAGATTTGGTTATTTGTGGTGGTGCACAAGAAATAAATAAATACGGCATGGCAAGTTTCGATGGTTTAGGTGTTTTTTCGCCTCGTGAAAACGATCCTGCAAAAGCATGCCGCCCGTTCGATGCTTCTCGCGACGGTTTGGTACCAAGTGGTGGTGGTGCAACAATCATTATTGAAAGTTTAGATAGCGCTTTGGCTCGTGGCGCAAACATCATTGCAGAAATTGTCGGCTACGGCTTTTCATCAAATGGCGGACATATTTCAACCCCGAATGTCGATGGTCCTGCAACAGCTATGCGTAAAGCCTTACAACAAGCAGGTTTAAATGCAGCCGATGTTCAATACATCAACGCACATGCAACATCAACTCCGGTTGGCGATGCAAACGAAGCACAAGCGATCGATGAAGTTTTTGGAGCAACAAAACCTTATGTTTCAAGTACCAAATCAATGACGGGTCATGAATGTTGGATGGCGGGCGCAAGCGAGATTATTTATTCTACCATTATGATGAATGAAGGATTTATCGCACCAAATATAAACTATGAAACACCCGATGAACATTCGGCGAAGTTGAATATTGCCACCAAAACAATTAATAAAGATTTTAACGTATATTTGTCGAATTCTTTCGGATTTGGAGGAACAAATTCGGCAGTAATCGTTAAAAAATATAAATAAATATTTTACCACATAGAAACAATAGTTTTTTAGTGCATACAAGTTGGAAAATTTAAGCTTTTGTAAAATAAGTACTTAAAGCTATAAGAATTCTTTGTATCTATGTTGTAAATAAATAATAAAACACACAAATGAAGATTGAGGAGATCATCGAAAAAGTAAACGAAATTTTAGTTGAAGAATTCGAAGTTGATGCAGAGGTAATCGAAGCCGATAAAAATTTAAAACAAACTTTAGATTTAGACAGCTTGGATTATGTGGATTTGGTTGTAATAATCGAATCAAATTTTGGCGTGAAATTAGTCGAAGCCGATTTTATGGGCATGGTAACTTTTCAAGATTTCTACAACATCATCAACAATAAAATAGCTGCTAAAAACGCTTAAAAATGACCCAATGGAGCGGAAAATCTAAAGGAACAATTTTAGGTTACAAAATATTTGTTTATTGCATAAAAAAGCTGGGAATACGTGCTGCTTACAGCGTTTTGGTATTTGTGGCTTTTTATTATTTCGTGGCGTACCCTACTTCTTTTAAAGCCATGTTTTCGTATTTCCGCCACCGCCAACAGTTTTCGTTTTTTAAAGCCGTTTTTGCGGTTTATAGAAGCTATTTTACCTTTGGGCAGGTTTTGATCGATAAAATAGCTATTTCGGCAGGTTTACGCACAAAATTTACCTTTGATTTCGATGGAATTGATATTTTAAAGCAGCTGTTAAGCGAAGGTAAAGGCGGCATTTTAATAAGTGCGCATATTGGAAATTTTGAAATTGCCGAAAAGTTTTTTGCCGATATCGATTTTAACTGTCAGATCCACATTGTAACCGTAGATCAAGAACATTCGGTAATAAAACAGTATTTAGAAAGCATCACAGACGAAAAACCTAACGTGCAGTTTATTTATGTAAAAGAAGACATGTCGCACATTTTCGAAATCAACGATGCGCTTTCTAAAAATCATTTAATTTGTTTTACGGGCGATCGATATTTTGATCAATCAAGAACAATGCAGGCAGAATTATTAGGGAAAGAAGCACATTTTCCTGCAGGAACTTTTATGCTGGCATCGCGCCTAAAAACGCCGGTTGCTTACGTATATGTTATGAAAGAACCTAATCTGCATTACCATTTATACACCCGCAGAGCACCCGAATTTAAGCACCGCGATGCACAGGCAGTATTGAATAGTTATATCGATAGTGTTTCGCAGATGTTGAAAAAATATCCTTATCAGTGGTTTAATTATTTCGATTTTTGGAAGGATTAAAGATTCATTATTAGAATGTCCGTCAGTT
>CAMLFV010000114.1 GCA_946479395.1 uncultured Flavobacterium sp.
ATCAATCTTTGCTCCTTCTAATGAAAATCCTTTAAAACTATCAATCAGTTTAATAATAATCGCCCCGTTTCTTCCATTCTCACCAAAAACTTCAACAGCATCTTCAGGTTCTAATTCAATAATACTTTCGATATGTTCAGGTTTTATTTTTGCATAATCTACAAATCGAATTTTGTATCCGTTCACAATAACCAACGGATTTTTATAACTGATTTCTTTAGAAAAAGGAATAGTTGAAGTGGCATTAACGGTTAATGTTGCAAAAGCGCAACCAATTGATATAAGTATTTTTTTCATATTAAATTTTAGAAATAATTGCAGCAAATTTCTCCATAGAATACAAACGTTTTTCTAAAGAATATATTGGGCAAGACATCATAATTTCGTTTATTTGATAACGATTTATAAACTGTTTCAAATTTCGAGCCACAGTTTCTTCATCGCCAATAAAACTTCCTGCAGTCATTTGACTTAGCTGCGCTTCTTCAACCACCGACCAATCATCATAAAAAGCCATATCGGGTTGTTTCATTTTTGATCGCTGGTTTCGGATCAAACCTAAAAACATCTTGTAAAATGTTGATGCATGAAGTTTTGCCTCTTCATTTGTTTCGCCAATAATTACATTTACACACGCTATTTTGTAAGGCGACGGAATTTCTCCGTTTGCCTGAAATTCATCGGTATAAAACTTAAACGCAGCGCCCAATTGCTGTGGTGCAAAGTGCGATGCAAAAGCGTAAGGCAACCCATAAGCGGCAGCCAGAACAGCACTATCGGTACTTGAACCCAACAGATAAACAGGAATATTTGTGCCTTCTGCAACAAAAGCACGGACTTTAGATTCGGTATTTTCGGTAGAAAGGTATTGTTGGATTGCCGAGACGTTTTTAGGAAATTCATGCACGTTTTTCATGAAATTCTCATTCATGTGCTGTGCGGTTAATCCATCGGTTCCGGGTGCCCTTCCCAATCCCAAATCAATACGGTTCGGATAAATCTGCGCCAACGTTCCAAACTGTTCGGTAATAGCCAACGGTGAGTGATTTGGCAACATAACACCGCCAGATCCTACCTTGATTTTCTGCGTATTTGCCGCTACATAACCCATTAAAACCGATGTTGCATTACTTGCAACACCTTCCATATTATGATGTTCTGCCAGCCAATATCTTGTAAAATTCAATTCATCGGCTTTTTGTGCTGTAGCTTTTAGTTCGATAAAAGCATCCTGAACAGTTTTGTTTTCCTTTACGTAAACTAAATCCAGAAAAGAATAGTTCATATTTTTTTTATAAAAATAGTCAATTTATTTTTAACCTTATTTGAAATTATTTTTTAGCTTTAAAAAAAACTTGTTTCGCGCTATGGATTTATTTCTAATAACATTTGCCGCTTTATTTTCTGTGATAAATCCGTTGGGATCTGTCCCTATTTTTTTAGGATTAACGCAAGGAGATCCTAAAGAAGCCAAGAATAAAACCGCCTTTTGGGCATCGGTAAACGTATTCATTATTCTTGTGATTTCGTTTTTTATAGGAAAAGTAATCTTAAACTTTTTTGGAATAAGTATCGATGTTCTACGAATTGCTGGTGGTGTGGTGATTTGTTCATCGGGGTTCGGGCTACTTTCCGGAACATTCAGTAAACGCAGAGGAGTAAATAAAAAAGTAGCCGATGATGCACAACAACGAAACGATATTGCTTTAACTCCGTTAGCAATTCCTATGATGGCTGGCCCAGGATCTATGTCGCTGCTTATTGCAATGGAACAAGACAATCCCGAAATCATAAATAAACTTTTAATTGTAGCGGCTATTTTTGCAGTTGCGATTACCGTATTTCTAATTTTAAGAAGTGCGAATTACATATCGAAACTTTTAGGCGCATCGGGTATTGTTGCTATTTCAAGAATTATTGGTTTCCTTGTTTTGGCAATTGGTATCCAGTATATTATAAATTCGTTATTGATTCTCTTTAAAATATAAAAAAGGTACGCTGTGTGAAACGTACCTTTATTAAAAACTAAATAACTAACAACAATAATATACGCAATAATTTATTCACTTAATTACGAGTGTAAAAGTAGTAAATTATTTTTATTTATTCTAAATAAGGATAAATATTTTTAATTATTTTTTAAGTTCACCAAATGTCTTTTGATTTAAAAACCTACCGAATTGAAATTTTAGCAGGCTTAACAGTTGCCATGACAATGATTCCCGAATCTCTTTCATTTGCAATTGTTGCAGGATTACCACCTTTAACAGGATTGTACGGAGCATTTATCATGGGAATCATCACTGCATTCTTAGGTGGAAGACCGGGAATGATTTCGGGCGGAGCCGGAGCAACCGTTATTGTAATGATTGCGTTGATTGCTACTCACGGTATTGAATACTTTTTTGCTGCGGTGGTTTTGGCAGGAATTTTTCAGGTTATTGTCGGTGTTTTTAAACTCGGTAAGTTTGTGCGCTTGGTACCGCAACCGGTCATGTATGGTTTTTTAAACGGATTGGCAGTTGTAATATTTATGTCGCAAATAGAACAATTCAAGCAAAAAACAAATACTGGTTTTAGTTGGTTGCAAGGCGAATCGTTATATATAATGGGCGGTTTGGTAGCTTTAACTTTGATATTGGTTTACTTTATTCCGAAAATATCAAAAGCCTTACCTACCACTTTAATTGCTATTGCAGTAATTTTTGGTATTGTTCATTTTTTTAATATCGATACAAAAACAGTTCAAGATATTGCTTCGATCAGCGGAAGCTTACCTCCTTTTCATATTCCGCAGATTCCTTTAAATTTAGATACACTTCAGATCATTTTTCCTTACGCAGCTATTATGGCGGGTGTTGGTTTGCTTGAAAGTTTACTGACCTTAACGCTTGTAGATGAAGTTACGGAAAGTCGCGGAAACGCAAATAAAGAATCGGTAGCACAGGGAATTGCCAATATTGCCAACGGTTTTTTCACGGGAATGGGTGGCTGCGCCATGATTGCACAAACCTTTGTAAACTTAAACGCAGGTGCACGAAAACGTATTTCGGCAATTGTAAGTAGTTTGGCGATATTGTTCATTATATTGGTTGCTGCGCCGGTTATAGAGCAAATTCCAATGGCTGCTTTGGTGGGCGTTATGATGATGGTTGCCATTACGACTTTTAGCTGGGGATTTTTTAAGAAGATGACCAAAATGCCTAAAAGCGATATTTTAGTTACCTTGATTGTTGCAGGAATTACCATTATTTTTCACAATTTGGCTGTTGCCGTTTTGGTTGGAATTATTATTTCGGCATTGGTTTTTGCATGGGAAAGTGCCAAACGCATCAGAGCCAGAAAATATGTTGATGCCAACGGCATTAAGCATTACGAAATTTACGGACCGTTGTTTTTTGGATCGGTAGCAAACTTTAACGAAAAGTTTGATTTAGCGAATGATCCCGAAACGATTATGATTTCTTTTAAGGAAAGTAGAATTGCCGATATGAGTGGAATTGAAGCAGTTGATTTACTGACAAAAAAATACAGCGAACGCAACAAAAAAGTTATTTTAACACATTTAAGTGAAGACAGCCGTAAACTGTTAGAAAATGCATCGGCAATTATTAAAGTGAATATTGCAGAAGATCCACATTATAAAATACCGAGTGATTTGTTGTAGTTCAACCACAGATGCACAGATTGTAATTATAAAGCTAACCACGATTCAGATTCCTGATTATTAATGTATCCAAATTTGTTTTCGTTCTACCTCACTCCATCGATTATCTTTTCTTTCAAAAATAATAATTTCTCCATAACCACTCAACAAACTGCTAACCAGAGAAAAACCAACAAAAGCGAAATTACCATCATCTGTAAATACAGGTAAGGTAGTATAATATAGATTACTTTGAGGATTTAAAATCGAATCAGATTGACTTTCAACATCTTCTTTAAATAATTTATAATTAGAAAAAAATTCATTATACTTTTCACTAATGATAAAACTGCTCATTTGTGATTCAATATCTTCCTTTTTCATATCAAAAGCATACTTTTTCAACAATAAACCTTCTTCTGAGTACAAAGCCTTTTTAAAAGGAGTCCAATCCAATTGATTACTTAAATTATTACAAACCAAAGAATCTTCTACATAAAATTTTAAAATACTGTTAGTAAATTTTAATTTATCTTCTAATGTGTAGTCATTTTTATGCAGCAATTTATTCTTTGTACACGATAATATCAAAAAACACAATAGTATAACTTTTACCGTAAGTGATTTCATAGTAATTATTATTAAAATCAAGATACAAAAACGCATTGATTTCTCAATGCGTTTTTTCTATACTTTTTATGTCATTCAGAACTTGTTTCGGAATCTCATCAAGTTAATTTCTAATGAGAAGCTGCCCCGAGCATACGAACTGAACGAAGTTAAATAAATTCAGCTTGACACCTATTTGCTACTCTTGCGGTAAAAACACTTCCGCCAGCATGCAACGGGCACTCCCGCCACCGCATGCTTCAATGGTGTAAAGGGGTGCGTGTAAAATAGCACAATGTTTTTCTATGGCTTTTATTTGTACATCGGTTAAACTTTCATAAGCCTGTGTACTCATCACCATGTATAATTGACCATCTTTTCCTTCAACCTGTAACATATTTCCTGCAAAATGATTTACCTGATCTTCGGTAATATAAATAATTTCTTTACCGTCTTCTTTCAGGCTGTTTACAACCATTTTACGTTCTTGTTTATCATCGATACTATCGCCACAAATAATAGCAAAAGTTTCGGCAATACTCATCATAACGTTGGTATGGTAAATTGGTAAACGTTTTCCATCAACCGTTTGGTATGCTTCAAAAATTACCGGGTGCATATCGTTATCTTCGCAAAACTCTATAATCAACTCTTCATCTGCACGAGGCGATAAAGCTGCGTAAACCTTAGCGTTTTCACGATCGATAATCATGCTTCCTGTCCCTTCTAAAAAGATATCGTCTTCTTCTGCCGATGTGTAATCGTTTATTTCGTTTATTTTAAAACCTTTTTCTTCCAGAATATCTAAAATATCCTCACGACGTTCTAATCTGCGGTTTTCTGCAAACATTGGGTACAAAACCACTTCGGCATTGTCGTGAAACGAAACCCAGTTGTTTGGAAAGATACTATCAGGCGTATCGCTATCTGTAGTATCATCTACCACAACCACGTTTACACCAACCGAGCGTAAACGTTCTACAAAACCATCAAACTCTTCTTGTGCTTTTTGGTTTACGTTTGCCGGAGTTAATCCTTCTAATTTCTTTTGATAATAATTATTTACTGCCGTTTGTTCGTTCATACGGAATTGCACCGGACGAATCATTAATACGGTATTTGCTGCTTGCTGACTCATATATTTTATGTTCTATGTTGTATGTATTAAGTTGTATGTTCTGTAATGTTATATGTTTCTATTTCCAATTATTTTCAACGTATTTAATAAAAGAATAAATTTTAGCACTTAAAATTTCATAATTCTGAATTAAGTCGTCTCTAAATAAGTTACCGTATAAATGCTTAATCTTTTCTAGATGATAAATTGTTTCTAAAGAACTTGCCCATGAGAATGTTAGGAATCTCACAAACTCTGCTTTATAAGCACTTCGTCCATAGCCTTCTACAATATTTGTTACAATACTATCAGACGATCTTCTTAATTGACTTCCTAATTCGTACAATTCGTGTTTAGGCAATTTCAAAGACATTGAATGGACTTCATAAAATAATGACAAACTAATTTTGTAAATGTCTAAATCTTTATAACTACTCATGATTAAACCTAAAACATATAACTTATAACGTAAAACTTATTCTCTTATCAGTGGTAAAGTTGAACAACGTAAAAGTCCTTCTTGTTTAGAAATCTCTGCGTATGGAATTTCTTCTACGGTGAATCCGTTATCGCGTAACCAGTTGTTTAATCGGGTGAAATTACGTTCTGAAACCACAACGTCTTTATCAATAGAAAAAACATTCGAATTCATGTGGTACATTTCTTCACGTTCTATATGAAACAGATTTTCTCTGCCAAAAAGATTAACTAAATACATATAATCTGCTTCTTCACGGAAACCCGATTTATAAATAATTCCTTTGTTTGATCCTACGGGTTGAAAGCAACAGTCTAAATGCAGTGCGTTATCGCGAGGTTCAATTTTAGATTTTACCAAATCAAATTCCTTTACAATTTTATGAGGGAACAAGTCTTTTATAAACTGTACGCCTGCCATATTAGTACGCGCGGTGATAAAATCTTTATAATCGCTGCCTTTGTATGTGCCGATAAAAATATGATCGTTATAAAGCATCACATCTCCCCCTTCGATATGAACTTCTTCTGGCGGACGAACTACTTTTGTTTGATCCATTTGATCGATCACATACTGAATTGCCTCTAATTCACGCTCGCGATCTGGTAAAATATTGGCTTTTATAAAAATATCATCAATTACAAAACCAATATCTCTACTAAAGATCTGATTGTAATTTTCGATAATTTCCGGGCGGTAAACCGTTACGTTATATTTTTTAAAAACTTCGTTAAAAGCTTCCATTTCGTTAACCATATCTTTTTCTACAGGATAAGTACCTGCCTTGATATGCTCTAACGATTTTGGATCGTACGCTTCTTCTATTGTCGGTGTAGGGCCATTACTTTGAGCGGTTCCAAGTATTACGGCCTTAAGCCTTGAAGTTTCGTCGGTTACATGTAATTTCATAAAAAAGTAATTAGGTAATAGGCAAAGATAAGAAGTTCTTTGCTGTTATGCTATTAAAAACAGAAAAGCCAAATCGGTTTGATTTGGCTTTTATTTTGCGAATAGTTAATTTTTAATTTTGCATTTTTTTCAAGTTTCACAGAATAACCACATAACACTACAGGAAGTTTATACTGCACTATATTTTGTAATACAATATTAGGTTGATGATTATTAAAGTATTGAGCAGCAGCATAACGAAAAAAACCTAGGTTAAACATATTTCCACGCAAAGCCCGTGCCGTTTCATAAATATGTGCGCCAGTTCCTTTAGTACAATTTCTTTCTGTATTAGCTGTTTGATCGTATAATACCCTTAACAAAGAAGAAACAGCAGTAGTTTGATTAGTATTAAATTCATCCGTAACATAATCAACAACATCATTATCATTAATTGGCAAAATACCATAATCTTTGTGGTACTTCATAATTTGACCAAATGCCACCATAGTACAACCAGCGAAATATCTACCATTAGCTGGTACCGAAATTGTACAATTAGAAGTATTACCAATTATGTCTTGATATTCATTATAACCATCATTTTGTCCCCACATAATATTTCCTAACAAAGGTCCAGTTTTTGTTGAGGGTTCAATATATGGACAACCAACATCTTCACGCGTAAATGTTGGTAATGGCATGGGGTTACCTCCTGGACCTTCAATTACCCAATCGCGCGCAGGGGTTGTAAATCCTAATGATCTCCAAGCATCGTAAACACCAATATCATAATAAAATTCTTTTCTGTTTAGTTGTGATATTTTGGTTACACCCAAATCAATCCAAACTGCTAAATCCCTTGGCATATCTGATAAATCTAAAGGTGCTTCTGTTGAATAGGCTAAAATAGGTTCTTCTAATTTAGATGCAGACAATAATAAAAAACCTTCATTGTCTGCATTGAATAGATACATAGCAGGAGAATTATTTGTATCGGAAATAGTAATGACACCATCTAACTGTTGTGGTGTAAAAACCGGTAATTTTATTCCACCACCACATGGATCTACTTTTATTGGTAATTTTCTTGATGCAATATCTTTTGCGTCTTATAAGGAAATTATTACATTAGATAACCGTGCTGCATAATTTTGTTCTTTTGAACTTTCTTGTTGTTGAACATCATCAACGTTCTCACATGCTGTAAGAAACATTGTCGCTATTGTAGCAAGATAAAATAGTGTTTTTTTCATATCTTAATTTTTAGGTTAATTAAGATAAAAATAGTAAATATATTTTATTTAACAAAAAAACGTACTGATTTCTCAATACGTTTTCCTTTATTATAGATGACAGATTTTATTATCTGTTTGTCATTTCTTTGAACGGACGCAATGGCTCGCCAACATAAACCTGACGCGGACGACCGATTGGTTCTTTGTTTTCACGCATTTCTTTCCATTGTGCAACCCATCCCGGTAAACGACCGATAGCGAACATCACGGTAAACATTTCGGTTGGAATTCCTAATGCGCGGTAAATAATACCTGAATAGAAATCTACGTTTGGATATAGGTTACGTGTTACGAAATACTCGTCTTTCAACGCCATTTCTTCTAAATCTTTAGCGATTTTTAAAATAGGATCGTTTACGCCTAATTCTGCTAAAACTTCGTCTGCCGCTTTTTTGATGATGCGTGCACGTGGATCGAAATTTTTATACACACGGTGACCAAAGCCCATTAAACGGAACGGATCGTTTTTATCTTTTGCTTTTGCAAGATATTTGTCAGCGTCTCCGCCATCTTTTTGAATTTCTTCCAACATTTCTAACACCGCTTGGTTTGCACCACCGTGAAGTGGTCCCCAAAGTGCAGAAACACCCGCAGATATCGATGCGAATAAACCTGCATGTGAAGAACCTACCATACGTACT
>CAMLFV010000115.1 GCA_946479395.1 uncultured Flavobacterium sp.
AATTGAATAATTCAACAGAATATTACTGCGTTAGCGATGTTTTAGAGCTTTACAACAATAAGGAATTGATACCGTATTTAGATTTTTTGCAAACCAAAAATGTACGCAGTTTTATATTAGCACCCGTTAAAAAAACCGATGGTTTTCAGGCATACATAGAAATTACAAGCGAAATTCCGTTTGAATTGCATACCGTAAACGCTAATAAGCTAAACGATGTTATGCCGCTTATTAATGATACATTTGAAAAGTATCAGACTGATGTAAAAAACGAACTAGATGCCATTATTCAGCGAGAATATACAACATTTCACCCAAGCGTTAACTGGAAGTTTGAAGAACAGGCAAAAAACTATTATTTTGCGAAAACCCATAATACCGAAACAGTTTTAAAGGAAATTGAATTCGAAAATATTTTTCCGTTGTATGGTGAAACCGATATTCAATCTTCAACAAAATTCAGAAACAAAGCTATGTTGACTGATTTACGCAGGCAGTTAAAAGAAATTTTAAATGTGCTGGAGTTTATCAAGCCTAAAGAGGAAACCTTGTTGTTTCAACAACGCATCAATGAAATTATTTTCTTTCAAAATCAGTTAAAAACGCATCAGTTTGTAGCCGAAGCTCAGATCCATCGATACATAATCGATACCATTCATCCGTTGTTCAAACAGTTAAGCGAAAAAGAAGAATATCAAACAATTATTAAAAAGTATAATGAGCAGTTAGATGAAAAACATCAACGTTTCTGGCATCAGCGCAAAAAATACGATTTAGCCATACAAACCGTTAACAAGCAGTTGACCGATGTTTTAGATACCGAACAAATTGCGGTACAAACCGTGTATCCGCATTATTTTGAACGATTTAGAAGCGATGGTGTGGAACACAATTTGTTTATAGGCAACAGCATTACACCAACACAGATTTACGATTCTATGTATTTGTATAATTTGCGTTTGTGGCAGCTGCAGGTTATGTGTAAAGTAGTAATGATGCATCAAAATTTAAAGTCGAAGTTAAGTTTTGATATGGATTTAACAAGCTTGATTTTAGTTTATAACGAACCTATTTCGATTAAATTTAGAATGGATGAAAAGCGTTTTGATGTTGAAAGTAATGATGATATCCGTTTTGAATTAATAAAAAAACGTTTGGCTAAAGCAATGGTTAAAAATACCGACGAACGTTTGGTGCAAGCCAATAAAGTGACTATTGTTTATTTGAATGAAACCGATAAAAATGATTATTTAAATTATATCGATTTTTTAAAGGATCAGAATTATTTTACAGGCGAAACAGAATATTTAACGGTTGAAGATTTGCAGGATATTACCGATTTAAAAGCTTTACGCGTAACGATTAATACCGATTTTACTATCGATAATTTTAAAATATTTTCGTACACAGATTTTATCAATTATCTGACTAAATTCGTATAAAAGCAATACAAAAAGCCGCTACCGAAATAATAATTCCGTACATAAAAACCGTGTACGAAACGCTGAGCATTCGGTATTTTTTGTTCAATACCAAACCTAAATAATACAAGTCTTTTATCAAGGTATCGTACAAATAATCACGGTCTTTCATTAAATCGTTCATGGCATTATTAAAATCGTTTAATGGCAGTTGATGAAAGTTCCCAAAAAACAAAAGGTTGACTTTTCTCTGCTCAATTTCCTTTTTAGTAACAGTATTTGAACTCACTTTTGGTTTGGTCGCCAAAATGGTATAAACAATAGTTATGACGCTAAATATCAATAAAATAAATGTTGGGATGATTAAGTGTGCATTACGCGGACTGTCTAATTTTGGGATAATCGCTGTTAACGAAATCGATATCAATATAGAGTTTACCGATAGTAAAATATTTGCTTTACTGTCTGCAATAGCACTCAATTGTGTATGATTGTTTAAAGTTGTACGAAAAAGTGTATCAATTCCTCTTTCTGGGCGATCTAATTTCTCTAACTTTTTTTCCTTTATTTCTTTGTTTTTACTTTTTTTGTTGCTGTTTAATTTTTCTAAATTTTCACGAAGTTTAAGAATATTCTTCTCCTTTTTAGGTTGCCAGTTTGCTTTGGCATAATCAGTAAAAAAATATTGGTTTTTAGTTAAAACCGTTAGATTTTCTTTACACCAATCAACATCACTTAGTTGCTTTGTATAAGTATTTTCAATTTCGATTTTCAATAAATCGCCAAGTTCCTGGTAATTATCCAAAGTAAAATGATAAAAATCGGCATCCTTCATACACATCTCCAATAAATTTGTTGGAAAATATGAACATTTTGTTGCTAAAATCAAATTGCAAACTTGATCAATATCTACATTTTCAAAAGCATTTTCTTTAATAAAATCTTTGAAAATTTCACAACTTCTTTCTTCATGATTTTCAGGACCATTTATATAACCGGCGTCGTGAAACCAAGCTGCAAGCCTTAAATTAGTAGCATTTGGCTCTAAAATATGTTCGCCATTTATCAGTTCATTTACCGCAGTTACAACGCGTAAAGTATGTAAATAATCATGATAAATATATTCAGAAGATAGTTTATCTTTGAAAAGGTTGAAAATATATGCTTCGGCTTTTAATAAAAGTTCCATTGATGAATTTTTTACAAATTAAAATTATGAAATTTAACTTACATATTGCAAAGATTTCTGTTTTTGCTTTTGCCATTTATTTGTTAAATGCTTGTGCATCTTTTCATGAACAAATTGGAAAGGATTTTTCTCGCGATATGATTACTAACGAACGTAAAGGCAAATTATTGCATGAAATTGTTGTGGTAGGCGATGCGGGAAATGCCAATGAACCACAAGGACAGCGATTACTGCAAACGGTTGAAGGTTATTTAAAGCAGAACGATAATAACAATACCTTACTTTTTATAGGCGATAATATTTATCCGTTGGGAATGCCGAAAGTTGGCGATAAAGACCGATTGTTAGCGGAAGAAAAATTGAATGCACAAATAAATTTAGCACAATTTGTAAACGGAAAAACTATTTTCTTGGCAGGAAATCACGATTGGTATCATGGTTTAGATGGTTTGTTGGAGCAAAAAGCGTATGTTGAAAGTAAGTTGGGGAAGAAGTCGTTTCTGCCTAAAAAACACGATGCTATTGATGTGGTTGAGGTAAACGATAAATTGTCAATTATTACGGTTGATAGCGAATGGTTTATCCAGAATTGGGATAAATATCCGAACATAAACGAAGAAAGTATTGTTAAAAACCGAGAAGATTTTTTTGAAGAATTTCGCAGTTTAATCAATAAAAATCAAAATAAAGTTACTGTGGTGGCTATCCATCATCCAATGATTACGAATGGCAATCATGGTGGCTATTTTTCTGCACGAAATCATCTTTTTCCGTATAAAAAAGTTCCGTTACCAATTTTGGGCTGTGTAGGCAATTATTTGCGAAAAACATCGGGTGCAAGTCCGGCCGATATGCAGCACACTTATTACCGAATGATGGTTGATCGATTAAAAACCCTTACTAAAGATAAGGAACAAGTGGTTTTTGTTTCGGGGCACGATCATAATTTGCAGTATATTGAAAATGATGGAATTAAACAGTTAATCAGCGGGGCAGGATCAAAAACCGAAGAAACCAGAAGTGTTCAGCCAACCAGCTATACTATTGGCAGCTTGGGATTTGCAACATTAAAAGTTTACGAAGACAATCATGTGGATGTTTTTATTCATAAAATGACCGATTCTGGCGAAGAAATTGTTTTCAAGAAAACCATTATGTGTCCTGATGATTACAGCGGAAATTATCCTGAAGTTACTAAAACCACCACAATGGCATCGGTTTATCCGCCAGAAGAAACAAAAAAATCAAAAACCTACCGCTATTTATTCGGCAACCATTACCGCAGTATTTACGGTACAAAAGTGAATACACCTGTAGCAAATTTAGAAACATTGTACGGTGGCTTAAAACCGATCATATCAGGTGGTGGCAATCAGTCGTTATCGTTGTGGTTAGAAGATAAAGACGGAAAGCAATATGTAATGCGGGGCTTACGTAAAAGCTCGAAACAGTTTTTGCAATCGGCAATTTTTAAGGATACGTATATTCAGGATAAACTGGAAGATACTTTTGTGCTGACATTTATCGATGATTATTACACCACTTCGCATCCGTACACTGCATTTATTTTAGGGCAATTGTCTGATGCTGTTAATCTGTATCACACCAACCCGAAATTGTTTTACGTTCCCAAACAGAATGCTCTCGGAAAATATAATGCTACTTATGGGAACGAGTTGTATATGATCGAGGAAAGACCTCATAAATCACAAAAAGAAGTAAAGTCTTTGGGCGAAGGTGAGGATATTATTGGAACACAAGAATTATTAGCCAACTTAGAAAAGGATGAAAAATATAAAGTTGATGATAAAATGTATTTGCGTGCCCGCATTTTTGATTTTTTAATTGGCGATTGGGACAGGCATGCAGATCAATGGCGTTGGGTAGAAAAGAAAGTAGGTAAAGATGTAATTTATCAACCAATTGCAAGAGATCGTGATCAGGCATTTGCTAAAATAGATGGAAAGTTATTAAGATTAGCAAATAAGCTGAATCCGTTGCGACACATGCAGCATTTTAAAGGCAATTACGGCAAACCACGATGGATTACAAAAACGGCATTTCCGTTAGATAAAGTTTTTCTTCAAAACACCAATTTGCAAGATTGGCAAAATGCGGTAGAAGATGTTGTAAACGGTTTAAACGATCAGGTTATTGAAGATGCTTTTAACAGTTTGCCAAAAGAAATTCGTAACCAATACAGCGATGATATTATCGAAATTCTAAAAGAACGCCGATCTAAATTAGTCGCTTTTTCAGGGAAATATTACAAAGAATTATTCAAATACGGTATTGTTGTTGGAACCAATAAAAAAGATACGTTCATTGTAAATACATCGAAAAATGAAGTGGTTGTTAATCATTACCGCAATAAAAATTCGGGCGATACGCTAATGGCAACCTATAAATATCTGCCAAAAACAACCAAAGAAATCTGGGTTTATGGGTTAGATGATGATGATAATATCAAAGTTATTGGCGATAAATCTAAAATTCGTTTAAAATTAATCGGCGGAAAAAATAACGATGTTTACAATGTAGTATCAAAAACAAGTACAAAAATTTTCGATTACGCATCAAAACCAATTACAATCGAAGAAAAAGGCAATGCAAGCGTTGTTTTGCGCGATCAGTACAATTTAAACCAGTACGATTACCGCAAAGCCCCTTTAAACGTGTTGGCTATTTTGCCCGATGCAGGTTATAACCGCGATAACGGTGTCATGTTGGGCTTAAACGGAACGTACACCATTAAAAAGTTCAACCAAAATCCGTATTCGCAAAAGCATCAGTTGCGTGTGAAGTTCAATTTTGCAACATCGGGCGTTTTTGCTGCTTATAAAGGTAGTTTTAAAGATTATTCAAACACCGGATACTGGAATGTGGAAGCCTTGGCAACTTCGTCAAACTTTACAAGAAACTTTTTTGGAGTTGATAATTTGGCAACCTACGATAAAAGTGCGTTCAGAGATAATTATTACCGAGTTAGAACGTCGCAGATGGAATTTAAACCGGCTTATGAATGGAAAGGGCGCAACGGAAGTTCGTTTTTGATCGGAGCGACATACGAATCAACAAAAATTGAAAAAACGAATGATCGTTTAATTGATGAGCAGTTGTTTACACGTTTAAATGATTCATACAATACCAGCGATTTTGTGGGTGCCCGATTGAAATATCAGTTTGAAAATTACGATAATACCCAAGAACCAACTGTTGGTTTAGGATTTATGCTTTTATTTGGAAACCGTTTTTTTGCAGATGATTTTAATAAAACGCACCAGTATTTGAATTCTAAATTGAATTTTGTAGTACCAATTTCTAACGATAAAAAACTAACATGGTCGTCAACTTACTTATTAGAAAAGATTTTTGGCGACGATTACCATTTTTATCAGGCAGCTACATTAGGGGCGAACAATGGCTTGCGTGGCTACCGTCAGCAGCGTTTCATGGGCGATACATCGTTTGTAACAAGTCAGGATATTCGTTATAAAATGAAACACATTACCAACGGAGTTTTACCTTTAAGTTATGGTTTTTATGCAGGATACGATGTTGGTAAGGTTTGGAATAAATGGGATCCGAACAATCAGTGGTATCACAGCTACGGTGGTGGTTTATGGTTAAATGCACTAGATTCGTTTACAGCTTACGGCGGTATTTTTACCAGTAAAGAAAATAGTTTGATAAGTTTTGGTGTTGGATTTACTTTTTAGTTTAAATCCAACACAAAAACTTTTCCGCCTTTTTTACCTTTTTCGCTTTCATCTGCCATAAAAAGTTGTTTATCGCTTTTAAAAGTAATGGCTTCTTTTTGCGAATTATGACCTAATTCTTTAATCGTAATATTTTCTTGTTTAAAAGAAGCATCGTTCACAAACGGAATCAACAGCACTTTATCGTGCGTTAACAAAGCAATTTGGTTGCCGTTTTTATTCAATGCTGCACCGGTAATTGCACAACTTTTGTACTGACCACAAGTTTCTAAAGTCGCAATTTTTTCGGCTTTAAAATTTCCATTTTTGTTAGGCACTTTGTAAACGTAAAAAGTTCCATCAAACCCTTTCGATCTGTTTTTTGTGAACAGATAAAAAGCATCATTTGTGGCTACAAAAGCTTCACAATCGTACAATAAATTACTTTTTTTAGGCGGAAAATCGGTTTGATCTTCGTAATAAAAAGTCGTTTCTTGTGATATATTAATTGAATTAGAAGTTAAATCAGATCCATCAACTTTTAAAATTCTCAGGTCTTTACGTTTATTGTCGTTATTGCCAAAGTTTCCAATATAAATGTTGCCGTTGGTATCTTGCGATAAATCTTCCCAATCGGTATTTTTCTGATTATTCACAGTAACCGTATTTTCAAAAGTTCCATCAACCGAATACACATATAATTCCGACGGATTTCCTTTATCCTGCAACATCCATAATTTCTGGGTTGGTTCGTGAAAAATCATTCCCGAAACTTCGGTATGCTTTTTATCTAAGGTAAAAACTTCTTTAAAATTGTTTTCTTGCGATTTTGTAGAGCACGCATATAATAAAGAAAAACTAAAAAATACGATATATTTTTTCATTGCGAACATTTTAAAGTAAAATTAAAAAAAGACTTTCTTGTATGAAAGTCTTTGAATTAAGATTAAATTAAATCGATAACCTGCTCTTTAATAAAATTTTCCCGGTTATTTTTGTTGTTTTTCAGAATTATGCTTTTTGTTTTTTCTTCTTTGGATTTGTAAGTATTATTTAAAACCAGCGTAAAAGGTAACATTTTTAAATTCTCTGTCCCAAAAGTAAATGTTTCTGATATACCATTATTTAAAACAGTAAGCTCTAAGTATTCCAAGTTGTTTTTATAGAATTTTTCGTTAGAAAAGATTAAATCTATTCCATAATTTTCATTAGCGGTTTTCTCAATCTCACGCAAATCAATCATCGAGCTATTTCCCGAAATAGTATAAGAAATATTTGAACTACCAGGATAACCCATTACTGCATAAGTATAAGGTTTTTCTATTGACGAATCTTTAGATGATGATTCTACTTTTACAACTTTAGTTCTCGTTTCTTGCGCGTTTGCAAATAGTCCGGTTAACCCAATAACACAACAAATAAGTTTCTTCATGTTTTTATGTTTTTGGTTATAACGTAAAATGAACTTGTTTTATTTTAACTGATTTTTGCTTTTTGTTTCGGAATCACTTTTTAATTGCTCTGAAGTTTTATTGGCTTCCTCTCTAAAATTTTTAAAAAGCTCATGAAATCTCTGTTGTGAAGCCTGCATTTCTTCGTACATTTTTTTTATTTCGTTGTTTAAATTCAAAAAATCAGTTTGTAAACTTTGGGTATTTTCAGACAATGAATCGAATGATGTAAAAGCATCACTTCCAAAAAAGTTTAACGGACTTCTATCAGAATTTCCTTTCACGCTAACATAATTTTTTCCGTTGTCACCTCTAAGATTAATCGAAAACGGATCAATTGGGCGGTTAACATTATCAATAGATTTCATAAACGACTGATTTCCGTTCACAAGCTGCATGCGGATCGATACAATCTTTTCATCTACAATCTTTACATTTTCAAAATTTACCGTTACGTTGTAATCATCTTTCAGCATTTGTTCGATCTTTTTAAGATCATCCAACGTTGTATCGGCATTAATTTCAACAGAAAAGGTAGTTTGAACAGCTTCCTGATTATTTGTCGGTTTGGTATCTTGTGCAAAACTATTAAATCCTAAAAAAACCAAAAGAGCAATAAAGTAAAGAATTCTAAAATTGTTCATGATAATTAATATTTAAAAGTTAAACAAAATAAATAGTAATTTTGAAAAAAAATTTACATGCGAAATTTACTGATTTTTTTCCTTTTGTGCAGCAATTTAACTTTTTCTCAACATAATGAAAAAGAAGTTCTTGAATATCAAAAAGAAGTGAATGAATCCTATTTAAATATTGAAACAACTCCTTTAAA
>CAMLFV010000116.1 GCA_946479395.1 uncultured Flavobacterium sp.
ATGGTATACAGATTGGAAAAGGTACTATTTGGGCTTTTGGTTGTAAAATATTGAGTGCTAACCACAGTTTAGAAAGAGGAAAACTTGCGGGACATGATATTCACAATATTCCTGTTGTAATAGGTCAGTATGTGTGGTTAGGCGCAAATGTAATTATATTATCAAAAGTCAAAATTGGAAATTATGTTGTAGTTGGAGCAGGATCTGTTGTAACGAGAGATATACCTGATTATGCTATAGCAGTAGGTAATCCTGCGAAAATTGTTGGATATAGATGTAAAGATTGTTTATTAAAAGAGGATATAAATCATAACTGTAGAGTTTAATGAAGATAGTATATTTAACATGGGGTGAAACTCCTCGGTCTTATGGAGTTTTTGGTTCGCAAGTGATAGGACAATTTGTTGAAACCCAAAAAGCACTACAAGGTGCTGAGTTTTATTTTATTTCTGGTTTGCCAATTATCCACAGTGGATTAGTTAGGGAGAAGTGGAATTATAAAAAAGAGATTAGTAGAATTAAAGAGTTTTTAGGAAACATTCCTTTTGTTATGCTTCCTATTTTTGCTCCACAGAATTTCGTCAATTCATCAAAAATAACTTTTAAATTGATGCATTTAATTTCTAATAAGTTACTTAAAAAAAAGCTTTTTAAAATTAAACCAAACGTCGTACATTGTCGTTCTTATCACGCGGCTTATGCGGCATTAAAAGTTAGAGAACAATATAATTTAAACTACAAAATAGTTTTTGATGGTAGAGGACTTTATCCAGAAGAAATTGCCCTTAAAAAGAATTATACCAAAGAAAATGAGAGTTTTATTTTCTTAAAAGAAATCGAAAAAGAATTATTAGCGAAGTGTGATGTGAGCGTTGCTGTATCTGATACGATGAAACAACACTATAATAATTTAGAAGCTAAACGTACCGAATGTGTTTATTTAAGTTCTTCAACAAAAAAATTGCGTAATGATAAAATTGAAAATTCTAAGATAATAAATTTTGGCTATGTTGGTGCTTTATCAGATGATACTTGGCATAAACCAAAGGAATTGTTAGATTTATATGCTCATTTAAGAATTGAGAACAATACAAAATTAACGATAGTTACAACATCAAATCATGAGCTAATTAGGAATTATTTTTCTGTTTTCCCAAATGAAGAGATTTATATAACCTCAACCAAAACAACCGAAGAACTTAAAGAAGTACTAAAAACTTTTGATTTTGGTTTGATGTCTTATTTTGTACCTCAAAATGGGCTTGAAAAAACATTAGCATGTATGGTACTTGCTGTGAAAACAGTAGAGTATATTGCTGCTGGTTTACCGGTTATTGTAAATAAATACTGTGGCGGTGCGGCAGCAATTATTGAAAAATATAATTTAGGTATATCATACGATCCTCAAACATTTAAAGAAGTTAATTACGAGGCTATATATAAATTTGTTAATGATTCTAAACAAAATGAGAGAAGTAACTTAGCAGAGAAGTTATTTGATTATAATGTAAATGCAAAGAAATACAGTGAAATTTATAAAAGTTTAATGTAATGTATATTTCAAAATTTGGATTAAAATGTGTTTTGTTATTTATTTTTTTTAGTTTTTTGGGAAGAATGTTCTTTCCGTTTGGAGATGAACCTGATTTTATAGTTAGAGCGCCACAATTAATAAATGGAGAGTATAACATATTTACACCGTATTATTATATTCAAGACATATTACAAATTATAAATTTTAATTGTAATTGCCAACCAGTCGCAGGTGTAGATTCTCTTTGGGCATATATACCAACAAACTATTGTTTGGAAGATTCTAATCAAATTTTGTTACGTTTAATTATTACAATTTTTATTGTTTTTCCATTATTAATTGTTGTAGTATTTAGATTAAAGAAATTAAATACCTTCTTTTTATTTAATAAGAATATTACTTTTAATCAAAGAAATAAGAGGTTGGATGCCATTGCGCTATCTCTTATTTTTAGTGGAACAATTTACTATTTAGGTTTGTTATCTGTAGAGCAATTTATTTTGTCTATAGGTTTTTTAATCTTTCTATTTAGAAATAATTTTTACACTACCATTTTATTGATATTATTAGCTTTTTCATTGGATAAAGGGAATTCTGTAATTATAATTTTTTATCTACTTTTAGAATTTTTATTCATAAAAATGCATACCAAAAATAGTATAAAAAAAATATTAATAGTAGTTTTTGCGTTATTATCAGTTGCTTTATTATTAGGTAGTTCAAGTTTAATTTATTTTCAAAATATTTCTGTGTTAGAAGATAAAGCAACAGCAATGTATGAAGCGGAATTAAGTAATGATTTTAGGAATAAATATCCGATTTATTTGAGACCCTTAATTACACTAATGACAGCTTTTTTTATGACCCCGAGTGGAGTTAAAGTTATAATTGTACAATTACTTTATTTAGTGGGTTTCGGATTTATCTTTCTTAATTTGGCTAAAATAAAGGAAAGCAGATTTTTACCGTCTTTTATAGCAGCTCTTACAACTATAGTTTTTTTTGTATTCCTATTTCCCAATTATGCAAATGTAAAATACTATATATTTCTTACACCTTCAATTTTGATTTTATTTATGGAAGTTTTTGATAAAAATAAAATAGCTAATTTCTTCGTAATTTTGAACATATTATTGTTTGGGCACTTAGTTTTATATCGTTTTTAATTTATGATGAAGTAGTAATTTTTTTATAATAATTTTAAATGGTTTAATCAAAATGACTGGCAGTATTGTTCTTTATAAAAGTAATTCTAAGGAATTATTAAGGGCTATTAATAGCTTTCTATCTTCTGAATTAGTTAAAAAATTATATTTAATAGATAATTCACCAACAGATGAACTTAAAAATATTTGTGATGATATTCGTATAGAATATATCCACAATCCGTCAAACCCTGGCTTTGGTGCGGCTCATAATATTGCTATACAAAAGTCAATTGATGAAGGTGCAAAATACCACTTTATAGTTAATCCTGATATATTTTTTTCAGAAGATGTTATTTCACCAATGATAAAATTTATGGAAGAAAATAGTGATATAGGGATGATGATGCCTCAAATTTTGAATGAAGACGGCAGTATTCAAAATTTACCTAAATTATTACCTTCACCATTTAGTATAGTACTTAGGAAATTGAAAAAACCGGCTTTTTTTTATAATTCTTTTATTAATAAATATGAGTTGCGAAATGTATGTAATAATTTGATATATCAAGCACCAATATTATCAGGTTGTTTTACATTACTTAATTTAGATGCAATAAAAGAGGTGGGTGCATATGATGATCGTTTTTTTATGTATTTTGAAGATTGGGACTTATCAAGGAGAGTAAATAAAATGTATAAAACAGTTTATTTTCCAAAAGTATCTGTCTATCATGGTTATGAGTCTGGAGCAAACAAAAGTAAAAGATTATTTAAAATTTTCTTACAATCGTCAATTCACTATTTTAATAAATGGGGATGGTTTTTCGATTCAGAAAGAAAGAAAATTAACGAGAAAACACTAGCTCAATTCAAATGAAAACAATCATAACAGGTTCATCAGGTTTCGTAGGAAAAAACTTAACAGCGTATTTTAAGAGACAAGACATTGAAGTACAAGATTTGTCGTTGCGAGCAACCGATTGGAAAAACCATATAGATAAACATGCAACAGCCATCATTCATTTGGCTGGCAAAGCACATGATACCGCAAATACCTCATCGGCTGATGAATATTTTAAAGTGAACCGCGATTTAACGATTGAACTGTTTCAGGAATTTTTAAAGTCCGATAGTAGAGATTTTTTCTTTTTCAGTTCGGTAAAGGCGGTTGCAGATACGGTTGATGGTGTTTTGGATGAAGACATTATGCCTAAAGCGGTTACACCTTACGGTCAGTCGAAACTGGAAGCTGAAACGTATCTATTAGACCAAAAACTGCCCGAAGGCAAGCGTTTGTTTATTATTCGTCCGTGTATGATTCATGGGCCGGGAAATAAAGGAAATTTGAACTTGTTATACAAAGTGGTAAAAAAAGGCATTCCATGGCCGTTGGCAGCTTTTGAAAATCAACGTTCCTTTTTAAGTATTGATAATCTTTCGTTTCTAATTGTAGAAATGTTGCGAAATAAGGAGGTTGAATCAGGTATTTACAATTTTGCAGATGACGAAACGGTTTCAACCAATCAGTTGATTACAACAATTAGTAAGGCGTCAGGAAATAAACTCAAGCTATGGAAAATACCTAATTCTCTAATAAAGGGTGTGGCAAAGATAGGGGACAAATTGAAGTTACCTTTGAATTCTGAGCGTTTAAATAAATTAACGGAAAGTTATGTGGTTTCTAACAAAAAAATAAAAACAGCTTTAGGAATAAATAAATTACCTTTGTCGGCTGAAGAAGGTTTGGTAAAAACCATTCAAAGTTTTAAAAAATAATTATGATACGTTTATTCGATTTCTTGTTTTCATTCTTCGGAATATTGTTTTTGTTACCAATAATGTTGGTATTATATATTATAGGTTTATTTGATACCGGTTCGCCTGTTTTTAAGCAAGAACGTGTGGGTAAAAACAAAAAGCCGTTTACCTTGTATAAATTTCGTACCATGAATGTTAAGGCACAATCGGTAGCTACGCACTTGGCAAATACGGCAGAAATCACAAAATTCGGCAGTTTTTTACGCAAGTCTAAATTAGATGAACTGCCGCAATTGTTTAATGTACTATTCGGTGATATGAGCCTGGTAGGCCCACGTCCGAATTTATTCAACCAAACCGAACTGATTCAAGAGCGTGATAGTCGTGGCGTTTACAATGTGGTTCCTGGTATCACGGGTTTGGCGCAAATCAATGAAATTGATATGTCAACACCTAAAGAACTGGCTATTAAAGATGCCGAAATGATTAAAGGTTTAAACATTACCGATTACTTTAAATATATTTTTGCTACTGTTGGCGGCAAAGGGCAGGGTGATAGAGTGGTGAAGTAGTATATTATTTAGTAGTCATCTCCAGCCTTTAGCAACATCGGCACTTCGAGAGCCTCAGTGTCCGACCTGTTGGTCTTGGTGCCTGAGACTCTCATTATCGGTGATTTCGGTGGCTGAGGCACTCGTTCCCGGTGGCTGAGGCACTCGTTCCCGGTGGCTGAGGCTCTCGAAGCCACAAAAACGAAACGGTGCCTTAGGCTCTCATTCCCGGTGGTTTTGGTGGCTGAGGCACTCGAAGCAAACGAAACGGTGGCTGAGGCTCTCATTCCTGGTGGCTGAGGCACTCGAAGCCACCATTGCAGAATATAGTCAAATTCTATTTCTTTCATATTTTTTATAACCTTTTGAATATCCAGTCGTAAATATCTGAAAATACTTCTTCTTTAATTGTTTCATTTAGTATTTCGTGGCGCATTCCCGGATATAGTTTACTGTCTACCTTGGAAAAACCAGCTGCCTTCATTTGTGCTACTGTTTTCCGAACTCCTTTTCCAAAATCTCCAATAGGATCATCCTCTCCACTAAGAAAAAGAAAAGAAAATTCTTTTGATATATTTTTAGTCCAATCCCGTTTTGTTGCCTGCTTGTTTAACGAAATCAGCGTATAAAACCCATTATTGGTAAATGGTATACCATTAAGAGGGTCTGCAGAAAATGCTTGACGATTTACTTTGTTCACGCTTAGCCAGCTGGTAGAATCACCTCCTTCCTCATTTTGGAATCGTTTGTTATTCATTTTCGCAAACAAAGTATTGACAAATCGACTCCGTTTCTTTGGAGCAAGAAAATTATTTATACACAAAAACACTTTTGCAAATCCTATTCCTGCGATTTTTCCACCAGTTCCCACAATAATGGCACCATCAAACTTATCCCATTTCTGTTGCAGCAAGCATCGAGCAATAAAAGACCCCATCGAATGTCCTAACAGAAAATGAGGAACATTAGGGTGCTGATTTTTCAAATAAATTGCCATTGCATGGGCATCCTCGATGACTTGTTGTTTAGATTCTTTTTCTTGGAAAAAACCTAAATTCTCACTTTTTTGAGCAGTTTTGCCATGTCCTAAATGATCATAAACCAGCACAGAAATCCCGTTTTCAGCCAAATAATTCGCAAAATCAAAATAACGTCCACTATGTTCCTGCATACCATGCAAGACTAGAACGGTAGCCTTTATAGCAATATGTTCAGGTTGAAACAAATTATAGAACAATTCGTGTGACTTGCCTCCTCCAATTTTCGTTTGGCTAATGTATCCTGATGTTTGTTTTACTAAACTTCTCATATGTTGTGCTTTAACAGATTATCTCCTTAACAAAAGTAAGATGAAAACGGTAAATCAGTAAGATCTATTTAAAAATTGTTTTTACTTGCTTAATCGAATCAGCTTTAATAAAGTTTCTCTGTGCTTAGCACTTTTAGCCCATTGCGGCAAACGCGAAGCAATACTGTCGTTTTGTACGGGAATTCCGTTTCTATTTCGGTCTTTACTACCAATACAATTTTCAATAACTTCTAGATGCATTGCGTTATATGCCCAAATATTACCCCAAGGAGTTTCTATAATGTACCATAACGGAAAGTTAAAATACGGATCGGTTTGCGAATCAAAAAACAAGATTCGGGCATATTTTGTAATTCCTCTACTATTTGATCAATGTTATCGAACAAATATGCATCGGGTACGTTTTTACGATAACTTTTGTTAAAACGTTCTATTAAAGCGTTTTGTGTTGGTTTACCTGATTGGGTGTATTTAAATTCAATTTTCAAAACCTGGCTCCAATCCCGCACTAATTTAGCGATATATTCGGGTCCATTATCCATTCTTATTCGTTTTGGTTTTCCATGTTTGTTTACAAGGTGTTTTAAAACCCAAATAACGCTGCTTTTAAGTGAATAGTCAGTTTCTATGAATAATACTTCTCTAAAAATTACGTTCTTATACGATCCGGCTGCTCGCTGCTCAACCTTCTTAGCTGGCTGGGTAGTATGTTATAGTACTTTTTAAAATACTTTACAAAGTCCGCATAATTTTTATAGCCAACATCAAACGCAATTTGCTTAAAAGGTGTTTCTCCGGCTACTACAAGGTCATGGGCTGCCTGCATCCGCAGTTTTATCTGGTATTGGTACACTCCGCACTGGTACTGTTCCTTAAACATTTTTTTTAACAGGTTGATGTTGATGCTGTGGCGTTTAACGATGTCTTCCAATCGGGCTTTTTCTGAAAAAGGGCTTACGTCTATTTCGGTTTTAACCTTTTCTATCACTTCTTCGTACCTTTTACGTTCGCGCATACGCTTCTTTATGGTTGGGGCGGTTTCGTAAGCTGGTTTAAAGTACCTCTTATCCATATAAAGCTGGTAAAGGTTGATCACCAGTTGGTCTTCACCGTACATTTTCTCTATCGAATATAGGAATTGGTCGTTATACAGTTCAAGCGTTTTTTTATCATCGGGTGCATCTTCGGCTGGTAGCCCGGTATAGGTCCGTCCCAGTACCTTTACGGTTTCGGGGTCGGTAAGGGTAAGGAACGAACGCCCTTCTATCTGAACCGGTTCTAGTTGGTATGCGCCCAGAAAGTTCTGGCTCAAGTTCTTTATGTGGAATTTTTTGTCGGTGATGATTACGAAATGGTTGGTGTAGCGTTGGAACTCTGCAGGCTTTACAAACGATAGATGCAGCAGCCGGCGCGACAGTTCTTCGCTTACCATGTTGAAGTGTACTTCCAGGGCTTCAAATTTATCGTTCCTTTTGCCTATCAGCAGCTGCTGATCCATCCTGCCTTTTCCTAGTTCCGTCATCGCATTGCGCAGTGCGTCCCACCGTTTTTTGCTGATGGTGATGTTGATCATGGCTCTTTTTTTAATTGTTTTATATAATTTTCCGCTTCCTCCGCCGTTGAAAAAACCTCTGTAGGTGCTTTTGGACTGTTGAAGGCTTTGTACAGCATGCCCATTTCATAAACGGTACTTGCTTCTGAAACCAATGCAACAACCTCGATCTGGTTCGATCCCCGGCTGGCAAGGTACATCCGGGCCTCTTCATCTATTGATTTTATGGTGGTAACGTCGCATATTACGGGATACGGGGCATTGGCCTGGAAGGCCAACCGCTCTGCTACGATCGCTTGCGCGGTTCGTGCGTTAAGGTTCAGGTTTTCCCTGAAGGTGATGTAGAGGATGGAATCCTTTTTTTGATAGATCGCATGATCTGTAACAAGGTATTTGGTTCCGTATGGTTTTTCTGATGATTTTTTCATAAATCATAGCGTATTTTATGTTAAATATAGGTATTAATATCAATATAAATGTCAAAAAGGAACAATAACATGTGAAATAAGTTTTTTTTTGTTCGCGTAGGTGGTTTTTCTGGATTGTTTGACAGAATTTTAAAAAAGGTAGGTTACAAAGTTATTTTCTTGGTCTCACCTACGCTTGTTGTTAACTTTCTTAAACAATTGTAACATGGTTGATAAGTTGTTGGCTTACGTAAACAGCCTTTTGGTATGGCATCACTATGAAGTTGATGATTCCTTGCTTGATATGCTCGAAGTAGAGGATCGTATC
>CAMLFV010000117.1 GCA_946479395.1 uncultured Flavobacterium sp.
AGCTGGCTAGAGCAGCTGATTTGTAATCAGCAGGTCGTGGGTTCGAGTCCCTCTAGAGGCTCAAAATTTTCAATTTGATTTTTTTCTGAATTTACAACAACATTTTGCCTCTGTAGCTCAGCTGGCTAGAGCAGCTGATTTGTAATCAGCAGGTCGTGGGTTCGAGTCCCTCCAGAGGCTCAATAAAACAAAAAACTCCTAAAGAAATTTAGGAGTTTTTATATTTTACAAAATTAAACTTATGAAAAAAGTAATTGCTCTTATTACATCTTTTGTAATTCTTTCTTGTTCTTCTGATGATGATCAAAAACAATTGCCGTTAACAATGAATGGAAGTAATTCAGTAGAATATACTTTTAACGGAAAAAGAATGTCTTCGTTTGATTCTGATGAAGCTAAAGAAATTGAATGTGGTTTCAATATTACTAATACGTGGATTCACATAAAATTAGGTAAGGATGAAGTTTATTCTACATTAACAATTTCGTCAAATACATTGTTAGAAGAAGGTAAAACGTATCAAATTAAAGGATCGCTCAATTCTAGTGTTCGTGCGTTTAATGAATATTACGGACCAAATATACAGTACGTAAATTGTGGTACTAATAATGAAATAGGTGGCACAATTACTATTGCTAAACTTGATTACACAAACAGAATTATAGCTGCGACGTTTAGTTACGATTGCGTAGGTGATAAGGGAAAAATATATACTGTTCGTGATGGATGGTTCGATTTAAAATTTTAAATATGAATAAACTACTATCAATTTTCGCGATTATTTTTATATTATCTTGTTCGTCAGATGATAACATAGCTAATCCTTGTAACGAACAAGTGGTTTCTTTTTATCAGAAAGATCAGCGATTAGTCAAGAATGTAAAAAATAATGTAATAGCTATAGAGTTTGATTATGGAATTTCTGATGATGTTATAAGTAATAGACTAAAGGAACTATCGCTTTTTGATTTACCGCTTAATTCAGATGGGAATGTAACAACCATTTATGTAGATCCGTTTTCAACTTATACAACTAAAGTTGTTTTTGGATATTTCAAGGATGGAAATTTATCTTGTGAAAAATTAAACGCATCCATCAGTCAGGTCCAAAATATTACTGAAGTATATAATGTTCGAAAAGTAATTGAAGGATCAAATAAATATTCAATAATGAAAGAAATAAGTATTATTGAAGTTAAGCTTGAGAGTGATTCAGAATTGTCTAATTTACAAAGTCAGGCAGATAAGTATGGATATACTTTAAGCGAAAGTGATCCTATGAAGATGAATGATAATCAAGAACTTGTTTACTATTTAGTTGATGAAACAGCAAAAAGATCAATAATAGAAATGGCAAAAGTACTGTCGCAATCAATTGAATATGAATGTATTTCACCTAAATTTGTAAATATTGGTTAACAAAAAACTCCTAAAGAAATTTAGGAGTTTTTTTATAGTTTTAATTTTCTTCTTTCTGACCCATCATCATTAAATAAGCTTTAAGAAACGGATCAATTCCGCCATTCATTACACTGTCAACATCGCTGGTTTCAAATTGTGTGCGAACATCTTTTACTAATTTGTAAGGGTGCATTACATAATTTCTGATTTGCGATCCCCATTCAATTTTCATTTTGTTGGCTTCAATTTCATCGCGTTTTGCCTGACGTTTCTTTAACTCAATTTCGTACAGCTGCGATTTAAGCAACTGCATGGCTTTGGTTTTATTGTCGAGCTGCGAACGAGTTTCAGAGTTTTCAATAATAATTCCGGTAGGGTGGTGGCGCAAACGCACCGCTGTTTCCACTTTGTTTACGTTTTGCCCACCTGCACCCGATGATCGCATGGTTTCCCACGAAATATCAGACGGATTAAGTTCAATCTCAATAGTATCATCTGCCAACGGATACACATATACCGACGCAAAGGATGTATGTCGTTTTGCATTACTATCAAACGGAGAAATTCGAACCAAACGGTGCACACCGTTTTCGCCTTTTAAATATCCGAACGAAAATTCGCCTTCAAACTCTAACGTAACCGTTTTAATTCCGGCAACATCGCCTTCCTGAAAGTTTAATTCCTTGATTTTGTAGCCGTTTTTTTCGCCCCACATTAAATACATGCGCATTAACATGGCAGCCCAATCGCAACTTTCTGTTCCACCGGCACCGGCTGTAATTTGCAAAACGGCACTCATGCTGTCACCTTCGTCTGAAAGCATGTTTCTAAACTCTAAATCTTCAACAATTTCTACTGTTGCTTCATATTGTTTTTGAACTTCTTCTTCCGATGCATCTCCTTCAGCAAAAAACTCCATTAAAACCTGCAGTTCTTCGGCATTGCTTTGTGCACTCTGGTAGCCTTCTACCCATTTCTTTTTAGAGCGAATGTTTCGAACCAAAATTTCGGCTTCTTTGGCGTTGTTCCAGAAATCTGGAGCAAATGTTTTTTCTTCCTCGTTTTGTATTTCAATTAATTTCTGATCGATGTCAAAGATACCTCCTTAACGCACCAAGGCGATCAATAAGACCTTTTATTTGATCTGTAGTAACCATTTTTGTATGATTTTTGTTAGATAACAAATGTACATTTATCTTAAAGAATAAAAAAATGAAAACAGTGAATCTATTTTTAGGAATTATGGGGTTGAGTTTTATGAGTTGTGTTGCACAGCCTAAAACCGATACTGTTGATAATGGAACGACTAAAATTGAAAACGGAAGAGTAACGCTATCGAACCCCGATTTGGAATACGAAGTTATTATAATGGATAATGGTTTTGAGCGTTGGTTTGGTACGAACCGAAAACCTAAAGATCATTATTCTATTACTTTTTTAGAGAATAAAAACCGAAGATGGGTGCAGGAATGGAATGCTCGTGCAGTTAGAATGAACAGTGTTATTGAATATACAATTGATTATAATTCGCAAACCCATTACGGATACGAAGTTAATTACATGTTGTATCACTATTTATTGTATTTTCAGCAAGTTAATAATTTACGATTAGATTAAATTATTTGTAAATTTGCATCGACAAAAAATGAATTATGGCTTCGTTAAAACAAAAGTGGGGAATTACATCTAATTTTCAGTTTATCGTAATTTTGGTGGTGTTTGCTATTACGGGAAGTACATCGGCGTATATTACGCGTCCGGTTTTAGAATTAATCGGAATCACAAAAGAAAGTATGCATCCGTTAATTTACTGGCCATTGTCGTTAATTTTAATTTTACCTGTTTATAAAGTGTTGCTGATTATTATTGGAACGATATTTTTACAACACACCTTTTTCTGGAATTTTGTTAAGAAGATGCTGATCCGTATGCGGTTAGGTTTTTTATATGGAATAAAAAAATAAGCGAAACGTTGGGTTTCGCTTATTTTTTGTGAATAATAAAGATACACGGGCGTTTATGTAAGTCTATTTTATGTTTTTTCCAGAAACTTACAGGTTTTGTCAGCATAATTTCGGTTGGTAAGGTTAAATCGCAAGCTACACATAATAAGGTGTTTGGATTTAAGGTTTGAACCATTTCTTCCATCAATTGATTGTTTCTATAAGGCGTTTCGATAAAAAGTTGTGATTGATCTCTTTCAAATGACCATTTTTCCAGATTTTTCAACATCGTCTTTTTGTCTGATTTATCAATAGGAAGATAGCCGTTGAAAGTAAACGATTGTCCGTTCATGCCCGATCCCATCAATGATAGTAGGATAGATGACGGGCCAGTAAGCGGAATAACTTTAATGCCTTTTTCGTGTGCCATTGCAACAATAACCGCACCAGGATCGGCAACACCCGGGCAACCGGCATCGCTCATTAATCCCATGTTTTTACCTTCTAATAAAGGTTGAATAAATGATTTTAATTCTTTAGCATCGGTATGTTTGTTCAGTTCAAACAAATTTAAAGTAGCCTGAACTTTAGTGGGATCAATTGCTTTAATAAACTTGCGGGCAACTTTGCTGTTCTCCACAACATAATCATCAATCAGCGAAACAGCACGCATTACGCTTGCTGGCAAAACATCTACTGCAGGAGTTTCGTCTCCTAACATTACAGGAATTAAATATAAGGTGCCTAATGTTGTCATATCTGTAAATATAAAAAAAACGCCTTTAAGCGTTTTCTAATTTTATCTTTATCTTTTCGCAAGCTTCGTTCAACATATTGTAAACATCATCAAAACCATTGTCGCCACCATAATAGGGGTCGGGAACTTCTAGATTTTTATCAGGATGAATTTCGTTTAAAATTAATTGTACTTTGCTAATTGCTTCGCTATTTGGTGCCAAACGGCATACATTTTTGTAATTACTTTGATCCATTACATAAATATGATCAAATTTTTCAAAATCTTCCACTAAAAATAAACGCGCACGTTGATTGGTTAAATCGATACCATACTTTTTAGCAACTGCAATTGATCTTTTATCGGGTAATTCGCCAGAATGCCAAGCACCTGTACCTGCAGAATCTACAAAAAACACGTCAGATTTTAATTTAGATTTTAAAATGCCTTCTGCCAACGGCGATCGACAAATATTCCCTAAACAAACCATTAATATTTTCGCCATTACATTGATAGTTTTTTGTTGATGTCTTCGAAATGCGCTTTAAACTCTTTATCGGTTTCCAATAAATTATCAACCGTTTTGCAAGCGTGTAAAACTGTAGCGTGATCGCGGTCGCCAATTTGCGAACCAATATTTGCTAACGATGATTTAGTATATTTCTTTGCAAAAAACATAGCTAATTGGCGTGCTTGTACTATGTTTCGTTTACGCGATTTTGAACAAAGCGTTTCAATATCCAACTCAAAATAATCGGAAACTATTTTTTGGATGTAATCTATAGAAATGTCTTTGCGAATATTTTTAACGAATTTTTCAATAACGTTTTTAGCCAAATCAACCGTAATTTCTTTTTTGTTGAAAGACGATTGTGCAATTAACGAAATGATAGCACCTTCTAACTCTCGAACATTTGTTTTTACGTGTTTTGCAACGTATTCAACCACATCGTTATTCATTTCAACACCATCTCGGTACAGAATATTCTTTAAAATGTGCACTCTGGTTTCAAAATCGGGGTGCATTATTTCTGCCGAAAGTCCCCATTTGAAACGAGATAACAAACGTTGTTCGATATCCTGCATATCAACCGGAGCTTTATCGGAAGTTAAAATAACCTGTTTTCCGTTTTGGTGCAAATAGTTGAAAATGTGAAAAAACACATCTTGCGTGCCCGATTTTCCTGATAAAAACTGAATATCATCAACAATCAACACATCGATCAATTGATAGAAATAAATAAAATCGTTACGGGTTTGTTTTCTAACAGAATCAACATATTGCTGCGTGAAAACTTCTGCCGAAATATACAATACGGTTTTTTCCGGATGTTTCTCTTTAATCTCTACACCAATAGCGTGAGCCAAATGCGTTTTTCCCAAACCAACACCACCATAAATCAATAACGGATTAAAAGCGGTTCCGCCCGGTTTGTTGGCAACTGCCATACCGGCACTACGAGCCAAACGGTTCGATTCGCCTTCCAAGAAATTATCAAAACTGTAGTTAGAGTTTAACTGCGATTCTATCTTAACATTTCTAATTCCGGGAATTACAAACGGATTTTTTAATTCGGGATTTTTTGTCTGTACAGGAACATCTAATTCCTGGGTTTTAACAGGTTCTCTCTGGGTACTAGGTAATTGTTCGGTAAACGGTTGTTTTGTTCCCGAAGTATTCTCCATTTTAATTTTGTAAAGTAACTTTGCTTTAGAACCAAGTTCCTTTTGTAATGCAGATTTTAATACCTTTACATAATGTTCTTCTAGCCATTCATAGAAGAATTTACTAGGAACTTGAATATACAAAGCATTTTCAGTTAACTCAATAGCCTCAATTGGTTCAAACCAAGTTTTGAACGCCTGGTCGCCAATGTTGTCTTTTATGAATTGCAGACAACGATTCCAAACAGATATTGCGGTTTCTTGTGTATAATCAAGCATTTTTATTAGAGATAATAGTGTTTACTAATAGTGTTTTAGAGAGTTACATAAAACACATTTACATTTACAAATATGTGAATAAAAATCATCAAAAAAAATGATTTTACTATTTGATTTTTAGAAATAATATTGTAAGTAATTTTTTATTCGAATTATAAAATTTTTGAAACTATTTTTTTATGCAGGAACACAAAATTAGCATACGTGTGCGATACGCAGAAACCGACCAAATGGGGGTGGTTTACCATGGAAATTATGCCCAATATTTTGAGATGGGACGCGTGGAATGGCTTAGAAATAAAGGGGTTTCGTACAAAGAGCTCGAAGATAGTGGGGTGATGTTACCGGTGGTTTCTTTAAACATGAATTACAAGAAACCTGCGTACTACGACGATGAATTAACTGTGGTGACCAAGCTGGCTTTTCTAGGTGGCGTAAAGATTGAATTTACTTACGAAATTGTGAACCAAAAGGGCGAGTTATTAACAACCGCGCAAACAGTTTTGGTGTTTGTTGATATGAAAACAAAACGACCGATTTCGGTACCTGATTATCTTGAAAAATTAATCAACGGATAAATATTGTTAAAAGCAAAAAATCTTTTTTAGGAACAAACAAAAAATCGTAAATTCTACAAAAAAATTACAACTATGAAAAAGTTTATTTTACTGCTATTTTTGTTTTGTTCGGGATTTTTAATGGCACAAACACCTGTTGTTTTAAAAGCACGAGTGTACAACCCAACCCAAGAAGTTCAAATTGCAATAAAACATAATAACGATCCGGTTATGGAACTGGGACAAAATGTTTATAAAACCATCCCTTTAAATGTAAACGATAAATTAACGTTTTATGTAAACGGAACAATTGTAGAAACGATTGATGTTTCGCAAAAGGTAATAGATAGGAAAAGTTTAAACGTGCTTTTAACCGATTCTACTGTTTTAGACGAAGTAGAAATTGAATATACCAACATGAACAGCAAATTAGGTTTGGGAACTTCACCCAATTTAACCAAAACAGAGCGTGCTGTTAAAAAAGACAAGCAAATTACCTATAAGGATAATTATTCTGCTACAGGAAATATTAAGTTAGACGGTTTTGTAAATAAACTTACTGGTAGGGCGAAAACAAATAAAAAAGCATTATCAGTAGAACGTGAAATACAGGTTATGGAGCGATTTTTAAAGGTTTATTCTGCCGATTTTCTATACGAAAACTATAAACTACCAAAAGCAAAAGCACCTTATTTTGCTTTACACATGATGGATTTTATTAACGATGGAACCAAAATAGATTCAGACGGATTTAGAATGTTGGTTGAAGAACAACTACTGAATTTTAAATACGATTAATGTTATATAATGGAAGGGTTTCGTCAGTTCGAGCTTGTCGAGAACTTCTCGATACGCTTCACTTCGTTGCGCTACTCTAATAGACGAGTTCAATATAATATTGGACAATAGAATGACGTTTAATCTTCTTTTTCTGTAATAGAAACTTCAAAAATATGATTGAACGCATTAAAGATTTCTTCTTTTTGAGTCAATCTGCATGATATTTCAATCAAACAATCTAATTCTAAAACCTGATTTATAACATTCAGGTTTTTTTCTTTAATAACGCGCATTACTTTATTCATGTTTTTATAATCAAACCGAATAAGATAATGCGTATTTATTGTTTTTTCTACAATTTCAACCGTTTCTAAAGCCATTTGTGCAGCCGTTTTATAAGCTGTAACCAAACCGCCAACGCCTAACTTTACACCACCAAAATATCGAACCACAACTACCAAAACGTTTGTAACATCGAACGATTGTATTTGTCCGTAAATAGGCATTCCTGCACTGTTGTTGGGTTCGCCGTCGTCATTAGCTCGATAAGTCTTCGTTTTTGTACCAATTTGGTACGCGTAACACCAATGCCTTGCTGTGTAATGCTGTTTTTTAAGTTGATCTAAAATTTCTTTCACCTCATTTTCTGACTGAACAGGAAAAGCATAACCGAAAAACTTGCTGTTTTTTTCTTTAAACAACACTTCATCGCTTGGTTTTTCTATTGTTTTGTAAGTATCAGTCATTATTTTGAAGGGGTGTAAAACGTTAAAAAATCATTCTGAATAGTAGTGACCCGCATAGAAACAGTCTTTTTTAATTCAGGTGCTTTTATGCCTTCTTTCAAAACTATATCACTTTTAAAGACTCGTGCTTCGTCCCATGATGCTGCATCAATAAATTGCTGTAAAGTGTGTGTTCCACCTTCAATAATGATCGATTGAATGTTTTCTTCCACACAAATGCTATTGACTTCGGCAGGTAAATCCTTAAAATCAATTTTTTTATAAATGATTTTATTTTGCGGATGCATAGGAAATTCCGCACACAAACAAATGGTTTCACTAGCAGAATTAGTAATTGCAAACGAAGCATCGATCTTATGATTGGCATCTAAATAAATTCTAACCGGATTTTTTCCAATAAAATCTCGGGTAGTCAATGAAGGATTATCATATAGAACGGTTCTGGTTCCCACCAAAATAGCCATTTCTTCAC
>CAMLFV010000118.1 GCA_946479395.1 uncultured Flavobacterium sp.
AAACACCTTACATACAACAACCAAACCAAAAGAGGAAGCAAGCGCTTCCTCTTTTAATTTTGTAAGATTTTCATAAAACACACAATAAAAAAGTCTACTAAAAAAAGTAGACTTTTGAAAATTATAACTTTAAAATTCAGAATTCTTTACACTTGAATCACACCTAAATTAAACTGTTTTTCTATTGGTGCGTGGTTCGCTGCTTCAATTCCCATAGAAATCCATTTGCGCGTATCTAACGGATCAATAATAGCATCTGTCCATAAACGTGCTGCTGCATAATATGGAGACACCTGAGCATCGTATTTTGCTTTGATTTTATCAAACAATTCTGCTTCTTTTTCCGGAGTTAACTCCTCGCCTTTTGCTTTTAATGATGATGCTTCGATCTGTAATAAAACTTTTGCTGCCTGTGCACCGCCCATTACCGCTAATTCGGCACTTGGCCAAGCAAGGAAAAATCGTGGATCGTACGCTTTACCGCACATGGCATAATTTCCTGCCCCGTACGAATTCCCCATAATAACGGTAAATTTAGGCACAACAGAATTACTTACTGCGTTCACCATTTTGGCTCCGTCTTTAATGATACCGCCATGTTCAGATTTAGAACCCACCATAAAACCGGTAACATCTTGCAAGAAAACCAACGGAATTTTCTTTTGATTACAATTTGCAATAAAACGCGTTGCTTTATCGGCAGAATCAGAATAAATCACACCGCCAAACTGCATTTCGCTCGGTTTGGTTTTAGCTCCAGTAGTTTTCACCACCTTACGTTGATTGGCTACGATACCAACCGCCCAACCGTCAATGCGGGCATAACCGGTAATAATCGTTTGTCCGTAACCAGCTTTGTATTCATCGAATTCAGAATCATCAACCAAACGTTTAATGATTTCCATAGTATCGTATTGTTCACCTCGAGATTTTGGTAAAATTCCGTAAATTTCGTTTGGATCCAATGCCGGTTTTTTGGTATCGATTCTGTTAAATCCTGCTTTATCAAAATCGCCCATTTTACCAACAATATTACGAATGGTTTCTAAACAATCTTTATCATCTTTCGCTTTATAATCGGTAACACCAGAAATTTCGGTATGTGTTGTTGCTCCACCCAAGGTTTCATTATCGATCGATTCGCCAATTGCAGCTTTAACCAAATAAGATCCTGCTAAAAAGATCGATCCTGTTTTGTCAACAATCAACGCTTCATCGCTCATAATCGGTAAATAAGCTCCACCAGCAACACAACTGCCCATTACGGCTGCAATTTGAGTAATTCCCATAGACGACATAATGGCGTTGTTACGGAAAATACGCCCGAAGTTTTCTTTATCAGGAAAAATTTCATCTTGCATTGGAAGGTAAACTCCGGCAGAATCAACCAAATAAATAATTGGCAAACGGTTTTCAATAGCGATTTCCTGCGCACGTAAATTCTTTTTCCCTGTAATTGGGAACCACGCACCAGCTTTTACCGTAGCGTCATTTGCAACCACAATTACCTGCTTTCCGTTAACATAGCCGATTTTTACCACAACGCCACCCGATGGACAACCACCGTGTTCTTTATACATGCCCTCGCCTACGAAAGCACCAATTTCAATTGATTTAGAATCTTTATCGAACAAATAATCAATACGCTCGCGAGCGGTCATTTTTCCTTGTTCGTGCAGTTTTGCAATTCTTTTTTCGCCACCGCCTAATTTAACTTTGGCTAATTTTTGTTTTAATTCTGATAACAGTAATTTATTATGATCTTCGTTTTTATTGAAGTTTAAATCCATTTCGTGAAAAAATTCGTTAAGTACTTTGAATTCTGCTAAAATACAAATATTCCATCAAATTTAAAGAAACCACTTTTGAAAATATTTTACACTAAAACGTAAATTTAATGTTAAGTTAACATTAGAATATTACTTTCGCAGTGCGAAAAAATTAATAAACACATGTCATTAAATTCAATTTTCCAATTTTTAGTTCCAAAGGATAAAAAGTTTTACCCTTTGTTTGAAGAAGCTGCTAATAAAATTAAATTATTATCGGAAACATTGCACGAAGCGGTAAACCTACCTACTAACGAACGTGAAAAGCTTTTAAAAGAGGTAGAGGTTTTAAAATCGGAAATTGAACAAATTGTTCAAACTACCCGAGTTGAATTAGAGCGTAACTTTATTACCCCTTTTGACAGAGAAGACATAAATAGTTTAATGACAGCGGTTGACGAAATCGCCGATCATTTAAGCGATGCTGCTTCGCGTATGCGTTTGTATCAGATTGATAAAGTTACCAAACCTTTACGTAAGCTCACTGAAGCTAATTTAGAAGCTTGTAACGAAGTGGCTAAATGTATCTACTACATTAAAGATATGAAAAATCTTAAAGCAATTACCGAAGGCTGTAAAGTTATTTTACGTTTAGAACGTAAAGCTGATAAAGTTTTTGATAAAGCCGTTGCAGATATTTTTGAAAACGAAACCAACATCATAGAAATTATTAAGTACAAAGAAGTGATGGACGCTTTGGAAACGGCTACAGATAGCTGTCGCCGCGTTGCCAATGTACTTGAAACGATTACCGTTAAATACTCATAATTTTTTAGAAAACAAATTTTATGGAATTATTTGACTTACTTGCAAACCTTGATGTTAGCGGCGCCTGGCTATTACTTGTTATTATAGTTTTAGCATTGGGGTTTGACTATATTAACGGTTTTCACGATGCAGCAAACTCAATTGCTACCATTGTAACAACACGTGTTTTAACTCCGTTTCAGGCGGTTTTATGGGCTGCTGCTTTTAACTTTGCCGCTTACTTTATATCGTTATATATTATTGGCGAATTTAAAATTGGTAACACCATAGCCAAATCGGTTAACGAACAGTTTATTACGCTCGAGGTTATTTTTGCCGGATTAATTGCTGCAATTCTTTGGAATTTAGCAACATGGAAATTAGGAATTCCGTCTTCATCATCGCACACATTAATTGGTGGTTTCATGGGTGCTGCTATTGCTCACGCTGGCGGTATCAACGTAAATGGTGAAGATGTTATTGTTTACGCAAAAGTAATCCCTATCTTTTTGTTTATTTTCGGAGCTCCGTTTTTAGGAATGATACTTGCCTACTTTATAACCGTTGCCATTATGTGGATTTGTAGAAAAGCGAATCCGCACCGTGCAGAAAAATGGTTTAAGCGTTTACAGTTGGTATCATCTGCCTTATTTAGTTTAGGTCACGGTGGTAACGATGCGCAGAAGGTAATGGGTATTATTGGTGCTGCCGTAATTAGTTTTCACATGGGCTTGCCAGATGGTTTAAATCCTTATTTAGAAATACCTAACGCAGACCGTTTTAGTTATTTTGTTGACCACTGGGGTTGGGTTCCATTAGCATCGTTCATTTTTATTGGTTTAGGAACAATGAGCGGTGGTTGGAAGATCGTTAAAACAATGGGATCTAAAATTACAAAAGTAACTCCGTTGGAAGGTGTTGCTGCAGAAACAGCCGGAGCTGTTGCCTTATATGTTACCGAACACATGGGAATACCGGTTTCTACCACACATACCATTACAGGATCTATAATTGGTGTAGGTATTACAAAACGTATATCGGCAGTTCGCTGGGGTGTAACAATCTCATTATTATGGGCATGGATTTTAACAATACCTGTATCTGCATTAGTTGCAATGGGCGTTTATCATTTGGTTCACCTGTTCATTTAAGATTGACATCATTACAAAATAAGAAAAGTCGCTCTGTGTAGCGACTTTTTTGTTATTTATAGAATTTTAATTCATTAAACTTAAGAGTACTTGAATTATTCTTTTTGTTGATATATCGTCTGTCATTCCAGACTTGATCCGGAATCGCATCAGAATGATCTAATCTTATGAGAAGCTGAAACAAGTTCAGCTTGACATAGCTGCTTAAGGTTAAAGCTTGATATATTTCGTTTGATAAATTCTATACTTTAAATTTGTATATCCGTAATGTATCATAAATACAGTTTTCTAGTATTTTGTCATTCCGACAAAGGAGGAATCTCTCTAATATTTAGAGATTCTACACTACACTTCGTTTCGTTCAGAATGACAAAAAGAAATTTTTACAAAGAACGGATATTCAACTTTAAATTGATTCTTTTAAATTTAGATTGATCTTACCTACTGAAACTTAATGGATTTTACTGGAGAAATTTTGGTTATAAGAATTGATGGTATCAGCATAATTAAATAGCTTAAAACCACTAAAGCTACATTAATTAAAATGATATAAACAGGCGAAATATAAACCGGAGCTACTTTTACGTAATATTGTGTTGGATCTAATGTAATAACGCCAAAATACTTTTGAATCAGCAACAAACCTAAACCTATTGCGTTTCCTATCAATAATCCTACAATTACGATATACGTTGCATTGTAAACAAAAATTTTACGGATACTCCAATTACTTGCGCCCAAAGCTTTTAAAATACCAATCATCTGCGTTCGTTCTAAAATAAGTACCAACAAAGCAACAATCATATTGATAACAGCAACTAAAATCATTAACCCGACAATAATGTAAATATTTAAATCGAAGACTTTTAACCAGTCGAAAATATGAAAGTATTTGGTTGTTATGGGCTCACTGTTCAATGTTGATGGAATATGACTGTACACTTTATCTGCAATGGCATCAATTTGTGTAAAATCGTTTACAAAAAGTTCAAAACCACCAACTTCGTCTTTTTGCCATTTGTTTAAACGCTGAATATGCTTTAAATCGCCAATTACAAAAGTTTCATCGAACTGCGGAAAACCCGAATCGTAAATTCCCGAAATGGTAAAAGCGCGCACGTTTGGCAAGCCTTCACCATCGTTCTTTAAAAAATAAGTATCCAGCTTATCGCCTACTTTCAATTCTAAACGGTTGGCTAAATAGCCCGAAACAATCACTTCATTGGTCATTCCTTCCGCTTTGTATTCCGGCAATTTTCCTTCGGTCAAATAATCTTCCAAATAATTCCACTGGTAATTTTTATCGACACCTTTAAAAACAATTCCTTCAAACGATTTATCGGTTCTAACAACTCCGGCTTTTGTAGCAAACGGATGCACCGCAGTAACTTCGGGCACTTCTGTAAACTTCGGATAGAAATTCTGTTGCGTAGAAATAGGCTCTAAAGTAACTTCGGACTGGTTGTTATCAAAATTAGATATCACCACATGCCCATTGAACGATGTAATTTTATCGCGTATTTTTTGCTGCAAACCCAATCCCGTTGCAATAGAAACCAGCATCATAACAACGCTGATAGCAACCGCAGCAATGGCAATTTTTATAATTGGCGCAGAAACACTATTTTTATACTTTTTAGAAGTTGCTAAACGTTTAGCTATAAAATAAGATAAATTCAAACCTATGAAATCTATAATTCACTCCAAAAATACATTTTTATTTTTCTTTGTAACAGTATTTACAGGGTTAAGTTTTGTTTGTAATGCGCAAATAACCGGTGCTAAACAACATGAAGAATATCTCCCGTTATTGAAAGATAAAAAAGTAGGTATTTTAACCAACCAAACTGGAATTGTTACAAGATATGAAGAAACTGGAGGAAGTCATTACCGCAGCGGTTGTGTAGATGAAACCATAGTTGAGATGACAGAAATCACTTACAGCATAGTCGATTTTTTAATCAAAAATAAAATCAACCTAAAAAAAATCTATGCACCCGAACACGGTTTTCGTGGAACTGCCGATGCCGGTGAACTGATTAAAGACGGAAAGGATACCAAAACCGGTTTGCCGATAATTTCCCTTTACGGACCCAATAAAAAACCGACAAAAGATCAGCTTGCGGGAATTGATATAATGATATTTGATTTGCAGGATGTAGGCGCACGATTTTACACCTATATTTCGTCGTTACACTATTTAATGGAAGCTTGTGCCGAAAATAATATTCCTTTGATTGTTTTGGATCGACCAAACCCGAAAGGTGCAACGGTTGACGGACCTGTTCTGGAAATGAAAAACAAAAGTTTTGTAGGCATGCACCCTATTCCTGTTTTACACGGAATGACCATTGGTGAATATGCTCAGATGATTAATGGTGAAAAGTGGCTGAACCCTTCGACAGGCTCAGGGCAGGCTCTTCAATGTAAATTAACTGTTATCCCTTGCAAGAATTACAACAAAAGTATGCACTATTCATTGCCTGTTAAACCATCTCCAAATTTACCTAATGATACAGCCATTAATCTGTATACCAGCTTATGTTTTTTTGAAGGAACCAATGTAAGTATGGGTCGCGGAACCGAAAAACAGTTTCAAATTTATGGATCTCCTTTTTTAAAAAATATGGATTTCACCTTTACACCAAAACCAAACGAAGGCGCAAAAGATCCAGTTCACAATGGTGTAAAATGTTTTGGCGAAGATTTATCGACACATAAAACCATCGACGGTTTATCTTTAGAATGGCTTCTAAAAGCGTACGAAAACACGAGTGATAAAGAAAATTTCTTTAATAACTTTTTTATCAAGCTTGCCGGAACCGATAAATTGCAAAAACAAATTGAAAAAGGTTTAACCGAAAAAGAAATCAGAGAAACCTGGAAAAGTGGTATTGAAGAATTTAAAAATACTCGTAAAAAGTACTTGCTTTATGCCGATTTTTAACGAGATTTTATCATTACAAATTAACAAAATAGAAGTCTTTTTATTATATTTGATAAAAAGTTAAAAAAAGGTAATTTGTTATGAATACAACAAACGCTATAATTGCTATCATTGATCGTTTTCAATCTCTTTATGAGTGGTTTCTTCGAATTTTAGGTCGAGTGGTTGACTTATTTGAACGATTTAAAGAGTTTATCTTAAATTTGGTTGAATACGTTATAAACACGTTCGATAATGAAGAAGATGCGCACAATTTCTTAAAGAACTATTTAGACAACGAACATAGTTTCATATAAAACTTAAATGCCTTTTTTACAAAGGCATTTTCTTTTTCATTTCTTCCACAACAGCAAAAGCAGCCGGACAAATTTCAACATTCTTTAAGGTAAGATTACTTATCTGCTGAAACTTTTTCCTATCAGTATGCGGAAATTCTCTGCAAGCTTTTGGTCGTACATCATAAATCATACAGTAATTTTCGTGATCTAAAAACGTACACGGAACACTTTGAAGCACATAATCGTTATCCTCATCAATTCGCAAATATTGGCTTATAAACTGTTGCGGTTTTTGGCGCAAATGTTTTGCAATACGTTCAATATCTGCCAAAGTAAACAAAGGTCCAGTGGTTTTACAACAATTGGCACACTTTAAACAATCGGTCTTTTTAAACACATCGTCATGAATAAGCTGCATTTTGTAATCTAAATCTTTGGGCGTTTTTTTCTTTAGCTTATCAAAATACTTCTTGTTTTCTGTATGCTTATCTTTTGCTAACTTTGGTAATTGTTTTAAATACTGTTCCATTGCAATTTTAAAATACAAAATTACAAAAAATAAATACCTACATTTAAACTTTTAACCACATAGAATTTGATTGTTTTTATTTAGTAAAAAGGCTACATAGTTTTATAAATAATTAACTATGCTTTTAAAAAGACGAAAACTAAAAATCTATGTTTCTATGTGGTTGCAGAAAATTAATTATATGTTTAAAGATCTTTTTGGCAAAGCAATGCTGGATTACGTACAAAATAATCAGCCTGAAAATTTAATTACCGAAACAAACATTAGCGAGGCCGATGAAATGGATGTTTCTTATCTTTTTCGATCATTTAAAGATATGCCTAAATTAGAGCAGAAAGCATTGAAGCTTGCAAAAGGAGACATTCTGGATGTTGGTTGTGGTGCTGGAAGCCATGCACTTTATTTACAGGAAAAAGGGCTGAATGTTTTAGCGATTGATATATCTGCAAATGCTGTTGAAACATGTAAAATTCGTGGGATTGAAAATGCGATGCAGATTGATATTTTACAAGTTGATGATTCGGAAAAATTCGATACGATTTTGTTATTGATGAACGGAACCGGAATTTTTGGGAAATTGAAGAATATCGATCAATACTTATCCAAATTAAAAAGTTTATTGAATGATAATGGACAGATTTTAATTGACAGTTCAGACATTATTTATATGTTTGATGAAGACGATGATGGTGGAAAATGGATTCCTATGTACGGTGATTATTACGGCGAACTCACGTTTAATATATCATACAAAGGCGAAAAAGAAGAGCCTTTTAATTGGTTGTATTTAGATTTTAATACATTGCAAAATGCCTGTATGGCTCAAAATTTAAAGTGCGAGTTGATTTTAGAAGGATCTAATTTTGATTATTTGGCTAGAATTACAAAATAAATTATTACTTTTTTTTACCACGAATTCCACAGATTCTCACAGATAGAAAAATCTTTTTAATCTTATAAATCTGTGGTTGATAAAACTACAGAAACTTGAATAAAAAAGAGAAGCAGTTGCTTCTCTTTTTACATCATATATTTCATTATAATGCCTTGTATTTCGCTTTTAAAATCTTCTGATT